>CAIVGD010000373.1 GCA_903905395.1 uncultured Verrucomicrobiota bacterium | reverse complement strand
CGTCCCCCGCTGGACCAACGACGCTAATTTTCTCACCACCATCGCCGCCACCCGCATCCACCCCAGCGACCTTGCATCCGTCTATCAGAAACTCCTAGAAGCCCTGACCTAACCTTCGCACCCTCTTCCATCGTCCAGCTAGGCGGCCTCGGAGATGCCGCCGCTACCTAAAAACTTCGAACTTCAAAACCACCTTCGCACTTTCGTACTTTCTCACATTCACACTGCTCCCCCTTCTGACTTCAACTTAAACTTAAACTACCCCCCCCTTCTTCCTCTTCAACTAGCGCGAGGCGCTGGCAGGGGGTCTGACCCCGCTCTTTCTTTCTTCTTTGCCTTCAAATTCAGCCTATTTTCTTATCCGCAATGGAACCCACTGCCCTTCTCTTTTCCGGCCAAGGCGCGCAACGCGTCGGCATGGGCACCGATCTCGCATCAATCTCACCCGCCGCCAATGCCATCCTCCATCTCTGCCCCGAATTACTTCCCCACGACTTCCTTCAGGTTCTCAAAACTGGCCCCGAAGAAACCCTCACCCGCACCTCGTACTGCCAACCCGCCCTCTATCTTCACGGCCTGGCCCTCTGGCAGATCCTGCGGGAACGCAGACCAGATATCACCCCAACCGCCACCGCCGGACTTTCGCTCGGCGAATTCACCGCCCATGCCGCCGCAGGCACCTTCTCCCCGGAAGACGGACTCCGCCTCGTCGCACGCCGCGGAACTCTCATGGAGGAAGCCTGCGCCAAAAATCAGGGCGCAATGCTCGCCTTGCTCGGCACAGACGAAACCATCGCCTCGGCCGTGGCCTCCGCATCCGGTTGGGAAGTTGCCAATCTCAACGGCGGCGGCCAAGTCGTCCTCTCCGGCCCAGCCGAAAAACTCGCCGCCGCCCAAAACGCCGCCAAAGCCGCCGGAGTGAAACGCGCCATCCCTCTAAAAGTCGCCGGCGCCTACCACTCCTCCCTCATGCAATCAGCCCGGGAAGGCCTCGCCCTCGCTCTTCGTGAAACAAAGATTCTCACCCCCGCCATTCCCGTGGCCGCCAACTTCCTCGGACGCCCCGCGCAGAACGAAACAGAAATTCGTTCCAGCCTCCTCGACCAAGTCACCGGTACCGTCCGCTGGGAAACATGCCTGCGCCAACTCGCCGATTGCGGAGTTCGCCGCTTTCTCGAACTCGGCCCCGGCGGCGTCCTCACCGCTCTCGTCAAAAAAACCCTGCCCGATCTTTCTTGCGCCAGCGCCGGAACTCTGGCGGAACTGGAGAAGGTCATTCATGAACTCCCCCTCTAATTCCCATACCGCCCTAGTCACCGGCGCCAGCCGAGGCCTCGGCCGCGCCATCGCCGAGCGCCTCGCCCTCGATGGTTGCCACGTCGCCCTCGTGGCCCGCCAAGTTGACAAACTAAACGAGGTTCGTGATGCGATTGTCGCCGCCGGCGGCCGCGCCTCCGTGTACCCGGCAGATATTTCCGATCCAGCCGCCGCCCTCCAAGTGATCACCGCCGTGGAAAAAGAATCCGGCCCCCTCGGCGCGCTCATCAACAATGCGGGGATCACCCGCGACGGTCTCGTCATGCGGATGGAAGACGCCGACTGGTCCGCCGTCATCGAAACAAATTTGACCGGCGCCTTCCGCTGGATCCGCGCCGCCTCCCGCGGAATGCTCAAAGCCCGTTCCGGCCGCATCGTCAACATCGGCTCCGTAGTCGGCCTCGTGGGCAACGCGGGCCAAGCCAATTACGCCGCCGCCAAAGCCGGACTCATCGGGTTAACCCAATCCGTCGCGCGCGAGTTCGCCTCCCGTGGGATTACCTGCAACTGCATCTGCCCAGGATTTTTTGAAACAGATATGACCTCGATGTTGAAAGAAGACATAAAGTCCAAGATATTGACTGGCATACCTTTAAATAGATTTGGGAAGCCTTCCGAGGTCGCCGGACTCGTCTCTTTTCTTTGTGGCCCGGATGCTGGTTACGTCACCGGTCAGGCCTGGGCGATTGATGGCGGCATGACCATGTAAGGAACCATTCTGCCCACCCCTTCATTTTTTGATTGCCTAAATGCCTCCGAGAATCCTAACTGCGCACCTCACAAACACAGGAGTAATCATACCATGAGCGAAAAAACCATAGATCAGAAGATCAAAGACATCATCGTTGAGCAACTCAGCGTCAACGCGGAGCAGGTCACGCCCGAAGCCAAGTTTATCGAGGACCTCGGTGCCGACTCTCTCGACATCGTTGAGCTCGTCATGGCCTTCGAGGAAGAATTTGGTGTCGAAGTTCCCGATAGCGACGCCGAAAAGCTTCTCACCGTGGGCGATGTCGTGAAGTACATCG
>CAIVGD010000372.1 GCA_903905395.1 uncultured Verrucomicrobiota bacterium | reverse complement strand
GGACGAGGTCGTCGAGGATGCGGTTGACGATGGCCTCGGCGAAGGATCCAGTGTTGCGGAAAGAGCTGAGGTAGAGTTTGAAGGATTTGCTCTCCAGGCACTTTAACTTTGGGGTATAGCGTAGGGTGATCGTGGCAAAATCGGGCTGACCTGTGACGGGGCAAAGCGAGGTGAATTCCGCAGTGGAGAAGGTGATTTCGTAGGGGCGGCCAGGTTTGGGGTTGGCAAAAGTTTCCAACCTGGCGATGGATGGATTTGCCGGGACGGAGACTTTGCGACCGAGAAGGGGGCGGCGGGTCATTGGGCAGAGCTTAGGTTAAAAACCATGGGAGGGAAACGCCGGAAGATGGGGGGTAGCATGGAGTGGTGAGGGCTAAACACGGCGCTTCGATGGGGTGCGGGAGGCTTTGTTCTTTTTGGCAAAAAGCGAGAGGCGGGTGTTTTTCATGAACTGACGATTCGCGGTGATCATTCCGGCGATCTTGTCGTGCAGAGGACACGGGGCCTTATTTCCACACCAGTTGGGCCCGAAGGGGCAAAGCGATGGGGGATCGATTTTTGCAAAGAGGGTGGCGATATCCAGGATCGATACGGAATTGGCTGGGTGTCCAAGACAGTAGCCTCCGCCCGGACCCGGCTGGCCACGGACGAGGCCTGCAAGGGCCAGACGAGTTAAGATCTTTGCCGCAAGAGCTTTGGTGATGCCTCGAGCCTTGGACATTTCATGGGAACCTGCGATGTGCCCGTTGGGAAGGGCCGCCAGGTAACTCATGAGTGAGATCGCGTTGGATGCAGTTTTTCCGTAGATGAACATGGTTCTCGGCACAGGATCGGTGTGGAATTACATGAAGGCAAGAAACAAAGACACATCTGTCTTTAATGCATGTCGGGTTGTGGCTAAAATAATTGTGGAATGGAGTGGTCTGAATTCTTTATGAG
Source organism: uncultured Verrucomicrobiota bacterium (assembly GCA_903905395.1). Lineage (GTDB taxonomy): Bacteria > Verrucomicrobiota > Verrucomicrobiia > Methylacidiphilales > Verrucolacustridaceae > Verrucolacustris. The sequence continues at coordinate 7,367 of CAIVGD010000372.1, read as the reverse complement.
AAGAACGAACAGCAAGCGGCCGGTACTTTTTATGGACGATCAACGGTGTTGATAATGACGACCTTTCCATGGGAGTCGGCCGCGGAGGGACTGAAGCCAGGAGTTGAGTGAGATGGCGAGGACGAGGATCTGGCCGAAGGGATGGAAGAGGGCGCCGAGGTAGCTTTGACGGAAGCGGTGGGCTAAGGAAAACCGCAGTGCGATGATGACGGCGACCTCGGTGCGGACGAGGGGAGTGCCGTGCCCGGTGAAAAGGAGAAGGAACGGGACGAGAAAAACCAAGATTTGGAAGGCTTGAAAGAGGAGGAAGGCGGGAAAATTCCCATCAAAACTTGGGTAAAGATTTTTGGTGAATCCTTCCCAGACTTCTGGAAAGCGAGTGTACATCCGGCATCGGACCAAGGCGACGGAGTGTCCGGGGTTGGTTCCATCGAGGTTGAGGACTTTGAAGCCGGCTTGGCGCATGTTCCTAGCGATGGCTATATCCTCGACCAGATGGCTACGGACGGAGTCGTGGCCTTTGATTTTATCGTACGAGTCGCGTCGAAAGAGAAGGAACTGGCCATTGGCGGCACCGAGGCAACGGATGTGACCCCGGGCCCAGTGAGGCATGTACAAAAGGATGAAGAGATGGACGAAGGGGATGACCAATTGTTCGCTCCAGCTGAAGGATTCGAGATAAGGCCAAAGGGATAGGAGATCGGCCTTTTGTTCGTGGGCAAGGGAGACCGATTGAGAGATGGTGATATCGGAGAAGCGGGTATCGGCATCAACGAAGAGGAGGTATTCGCCTTTGGCTTCGGCGGCCAGTTGCTGGCAGGCCCAGGCTTTACCAGTCCAGCCATCGGGCAGAGGTTTCCCGGAGAGGAGACGGATGCGGGGGTCGCCCTTGGCGCAGTGCTGGACGAGAGCGGCCGTACCGTCGGTCGAGTGGTCGTCGAGAACAAGGATTTCCATATTGGAGTAGTTGTTGCTGGATATCGTGCTGATACATAGGGGGAGGCGAAGTTCCTCGTTCCGTGCTGGAATGAGGACGGAGACATGAGGTGGGGGATGAACCAGCTCGGTGAGTAATGGGAAGCGAAAGACCTTTAGATTCAGGAGGTAGTTGGCGATGACGAGGATAAGTCCGCCGAGAATGAGAATATGGAGGAATTCTAGAGAGAACATGGATGTCAGCTTAACAAGGAGCATGCGTTTTGAGAAATTTTATCAAAGGGGCATATATCACAGCCTTTTTAATGTTTTTACGCGTATTATATTAAAAACATAAGTCACTATTGGCGAATAGTTTGCATTATATTTAAATGAAACTTCTTGCCAGATAGGGGGTTTTTTGTGCATACTCTTGTGATCATATTATGAATAAGTTCTGGAAAAATCTTAACTGCTTAGCCTCGGATCACCCGCTGTCGCCGGCCTTGGTCTCTATTTTTAAGAGTGCCTTAGGAGAGGATTCCACCTCCCTGAAGTATCTCACCTTTGTTTTGTCGCCCAATGGGCCAGGGGGTCAGATCGACAGGGATGTATTGGAGGAAAACTTCAACATGGTGGATACCGCCCGCAAATATCATCTGTCATTGCCGGAAGTGCAGAAGGCCATCCAGATGTTTGTGGAACGCAGGGCCATCCCGATTCGGGAAGGTGCGCCCACCAAGGAAGTCGGCGGTCTGAATGGGCGGAATGGAAATGGTTATGTGGCGGTGCGTCGTCAACCGCCCCCCTTGGGTCCTTATCCTGTTTGCGGTGCTACAATTTCCCGACTCGATTCCCGTCGCAGTGATGGCGGGGAAGTGGTCGAGGTAGGCGAAGGATATGCGATGGTGTACTGGGCGAAGGCGCAGAAGAAGACCAAGGTTTCCATCTCGCGCCTGCGGGATGTCCGTCTTTTCAAGGTGAAGTCGCCGGCTGGAGACGACGAGGCCGATGCTTCGAAGGCCAAGCGCAACGGCCACAGTTCCGGAAAGAGCAAACGGAATGGCCTGATCTCCAAGGTGCGGGCCCGCTCCACCGGCAAGTCGGTCGTCCGGCTCGGTGGCAAAAAGCACAGCTAAGCCGATTCGGGGCGAATCCCCGGATCCATGGCTTTCAAGTCATCGTTTATACCCGCCATACGTGTGGGGCGAAGTCTTCGGCCGCACGGCTCCCCTTGAAGTTGATCTCGGTGCTGGGGATGGTGTCTATGCCGAGGCTCGAGCCCAACGTGAACCTGAGAGGGACTTCGTGGCGGTGGAGCGTTTGCTTGGGCGTGCGACCAAAATTGCCAAGAAGGCGGTACGGAACGGACTGACCAACCTGCGGGTTTTGCGACTGGAGTCGTGGTATTTTATTAAAAATCTTTGTCCACCAGGATCCCTCGATGCGATCACCTTGCGGTACCCGGATCCTTGGCCGAAACGAAGACATCATGGGAATCGGATTATGCGGCGTGAGTTCGCTCTGGATGCCGCTCGAGCGGTGAGAATGGGTGGGATGCTGAAGTTGACCACCGATGATCGTGATTATTTTGAATGGGCGAAAAAAGAACTGGCGGAATGTGCGGAGTGGAATCCGATGGAATCGTGGAAGGGGGAGAGTGAGCCGACGAGTGAGTTTGAGGAGTTATTTCAAAAAGAGGGACGTGAGGTTTATCGGATGGCTTGGAAAAAGGAGTGAAGAGAGTGCGAATCCCGCGGTCGCGGGACGCAGACGCGGAGGACCGCCAGGCGGCGGACGCCGCGAGTTTAAGATCAAGTTGAAGTCAGAGGGGAAGTTGTGCGCGATTGTGGGGCGACCGTTCGTGGTCGCCGTCTGAATGGGTGGTGCAGTGGTTCAGTTTTCCAGCACCCCGCAGGGGCGCATACATAATTTATACGTACAACCGGCAGCTCGCGCAGCCGGCTAATCTCTTGCACCCCTCCGGGGTTGGTGAGAAGGCCCGGAGGACCGCCAGTGGATTTTTGATTGGGGGAAGATGATAAAAAATCTGACCTCTGACCCCAAATCTAAAAAATCGGATTCTAAATAACTGTGCGTGAAGGAGTTGGGTGGTCCTTTTTTAAATAAATTGAAAACTGACCTCTGACCCCAAAATGTTGAATAGGGGGTTCCGCTATGGAGGAAGGGGTTGGAATATTGGGAAAAGGATTTAGAAATACGTGGATGAAGAAAGGTTCAACAAAGAAGGGGAAACTTCCACTCAGCGTGGGCACGACTTTGCGGGCATTGGCCATGACGGCGAACGAGGTCAGGATCGAGCAAGCTGAAAGACGACTTTATGCGATTCTTGACCGGCACACTCGCTTGATTGAAGGGCTGGTGAAGTCCATCAAACCGGACGATCTGGAGGATGACATGCAGAAAAACCTCAAGGAGACGAACGGGATGTTGGACGACTGTTTTTGGCAGTTCCTCGGGCCGCTCGAGCCAGGAGATCAAGTGGTTTCGGCCTACGACACCAAGATGCAAGAGGGTACGATCGTGACTATTCAAAAGGAGTCGGCCCATCAGGATTATGGATCGGCCGTTGTGCAGTTTCCAGGGGAGCGCGCGAAGACGATGGATGTATGCGAGTTGGTGAAAGTTTGGGGAGCAGTTCTGCACACAGAAACCGCAGTTCCAGGTAAGAATTAGGGAAAGTTGGGCGAGGGTGGAATGCCCCAATCCAGATGAGCGGCTATCGGGGGCGGAGGAGAGAGGAACCGGTCATGACTGGGGGCTTTGGAAGGCCCAGCATTTCCAGGAGGGTGGGGGCGATATCGGCAAGAATTCCGTCCGCTAATTTATACTTGGCAGAATCGGGTGCTACGTAGAGGAGGTGGACGAGGTTGGTGGTGTGGGCGGTGTGGGGGGAGCCATCGGATTCAAGCATTTGCTCGCAATTACCGTGGTCGGCGGTGACAAGGGCTTTGCCGCCTGCCTTGGACAGAGCTTCGAGAACCCGTCCCACACACGCGTCGATGGTTTCCACGGCGCGGATACCGGCCTGAAGAACCCCCGTGTGCCCCACCATATCGGGGTTGGCGTAGTTGAGGATGATCAGGTCATCGAGGCCGCGCTGGATGCGTTCGATCACCTTGTCGGTTAACTGGACGGCGCTCATCTCGGGTTGGAGGTCGTAGGTGGCGACCTTGGGGGAAGGAGCCATGATGCGTTCTTCGTGGAGATTAGGGGTCTCCTTGCCGCCATTGAAGAAGTAGGTGACGTGGGGATATTTTTCCGTTTCAGCCATGCGGGATTGAGAAAGGCCGTGGGCCGCCACCACTTCACCGAGAAGATCATTCATCTCCACTGGTGTGAAAAGATGCCGAATGCCCAAGTTGGTAAAATCAGACTCGTAGGGGGTCAGGGTGAAGGTTTTGACTTTGGGATGCCGTGGGATGGGGAAGGAATCGAAGGCTGGATCGGCAAGGCAACGGACGATCTGGCGCATGCGATCGGCACGGAAGTTGAAGAAGAAAAGGACATCGTCGTCGCGGATGAGCGGCCCTTCGACGTGGGCCAGGCGGATGGGTTTGACAAACTCGTCGGTGACGTGGGAGGCGTAGGAAGCTTGGAAAGCGGCTTCCGCGGAGGCGGCGGGAGTGCCGATGCCGTCGAGAAAGAGATCGTGCGCGAGTTTGATTCGTTCCCAGCGTTTGTCTCGATCCATGGCGTAGTAGCGCCCGATGATGGTGGCGAGGTGGCAACCCGGTAGGAGGGCGATCGCTTTTTCGAGGGTTTGGATGAACTCACGTCCCGAAGTGGGGGAGCAGTCGCGGCCGTCGGTGATGGCGTGGATATAGATTTCCTTGAGGCCGGCCGCCGAGGCGAGTTTTACAATCGCGAGTAAGTGATCGATGTGGGAATGGACTCCGCCATTGGAAACGAGTCCGATGAGGTGAAGGCGATGGCCTTGGGAGGCATTAAAAACTTCCTGAAGTACGGGATTGCGAGCGAGGGTGCCATCGCCGATGGCGAGATTGATCCGAGTCAGTTCCTGATAAACGACGCGGCCAGCCCCGAGATTGAGATGACCGACCTCCGAGTTTCCCATTTGCCCTTCCGGCAAGCCCACCTGAAGTCCGCTCGCCTGAAGCCGAGAACCCGGGTAGTCAGCATAGAGTTGGTCATGGATTGGGGTCCTCGCGAGGAGGGTGGCATCGCCCTGACGGGTGGCGCCCGATTTTCCCGCTGGGTTGATCCCCCAACCATCGCGAATGAGAAGCAGGACCGGTTTCTTCATGGAATGTATATTAGCGCAGTTTCCGTATAAAACGAGGCCGGAAGTTGGGCGGGATGGGAAAAACTTTGGACGAAAGGCCCGGATCGAGAGATAGTCATCGAGTGATCGAATCCTTTGTCTTCAGCGAGGGGCGCCCGGTGAGTCATAACCTGGAGATGGAGGCCCTGCGTCTGGCCCGGGCGGACAAGGGGTTGATTCTCTGGATCGATCTGACCGATCCCAACCCCGAGGAAACCCAAGTGGTTCTGGAAAGTCTTTTTGAATTTCACCCCCTCGCGATTGAGGATTGCGTGACCCTGAGCGAACTTCCGAAAATTGAAGATTACGAAACCTACCTTTTCATCATCATGCACAGTGTGCAGATCAAACCTGAACAGTCTTTTAAAATTTCAGAACTCAATATGTTTTTAGGAAAGGAGTTTCTGGTGACCTTTCACCGGGATCCGATTCCTGCGATTGGCCTGATCAAGGAGAGATTGTCGAAGGGAATCGGAGTGCAGGCCAAGGGGCCGGATCGGTTGGCGCATCAGATTCTCGATCAAGTGGCAGACTCTTATCTACCCGTGGTGGAATCTTTGGTCGCGGAGTTGGAGGACGTGGAGGAACAGGCCTTGTCGGTGGAGCGGAGGGAGGATTTAGCAAAACGAATTCTCAACTCGCGTCGCCGGCTCTCGAGTTTGCGGCAGGCTTTGCGGCCACAACGGGAGGTGATGGCCCGATTGGCCCGCGGCGAGTCCCACCTCGTACGGACGGCCATGCTCCCGTATTTTCGCGACGTGCAGGATGCGCTGACTCGAGTGGATGAGAGACTGCTCGCCTGCAATGACCGGATCATGGTGGCGTTTGATGTGTACACCAATCGATCCGCCCATGAGGCGAACGAGGGGATCAAGGTGTTGACCGCTCTGACGGCCATTTTCATTCCTCCCGTGGTCGTAGGATCTTGGTATGGAATGAATCTTCACCACATGCCGGAGTTGGAGTATCCCCACGCCTATCTCATTCTGACCGGAGTGACTTTGCTATTCATGGTTGGCACGGGCGTCTGGCTCAAATCCAAGCGCTGGTTTTAGGGAAGATGTCGGGAGAGACATGAAATCCTCCTTTCTGGGTAAGCTTCTGGAGAGGGCGGGACGGGTCGGACCCGAGGAGATGCAGTCTCACTTCACGAGACTGGCGGAGGATAAGGGTTTCCTGGAGACGATTTTCAACACCTTGCAGGAGGGGGTGGCCGTTTTGGATGCAGAGGGAAAGTTGACCTACTGGAACCGTGCGGCGAGCCAACTACTTTCCCTGCCGGATGCGGTGGAGGTTGGGGGGTGGACTTTGCAGCGCAGTCTGCGCGGAGTGGATTGGAAACATCTCCTCCAGGAAAAACGCGTTTCATCGGGAACGATCGAAGTGGACTATCCTGAACCCAGAATCCTCAACTACTATCTGGTGCCATTGGAAAACGGGGGGCGGATGGGAGTCCTGCATGTGGCGATTTTTCACGATGTGACGAAGGAAAGAGCGGAGGCGAAACACGCGGTGGAGACGGGGCGGACGGAAGCGTTGACCTTACTTGCGGCGGGGGTGGCGCATGAAATCGGGAACCCGCTCAATAGCCTGCATCTGCATCTTCAGATCATGGAGAAGGATTTGAAGGGTCTGCCCGAGGCGCCGGCGGAGAGGGTGAGGGAATCGATGCAGGTCTGCCAGCAGGAGATACGGCGGTTGGATGGTTTGATCACCCAATTTCTCCGTGCGATCCGGCCTCAGCCTTTGCGGAAATCGATGGAGGATCCGGGGAGGGTTTTGGAGGAGGCACTCGTGCCCCTGTGGGCTGAACTCCAGGACCGGAAGATCCTGCTCGAAAAGGAAGTGGCCAAAGACGCTGGGACCGTTCCGATGGACCGTGAACAGATGAAGCAGGCGATTTATAATATCGTGCGCAATGCGATGCAGGCGGCGGGGGAGCACGGGCGAATTGGGATATCGGTGCGAAAGGAGGAAGGTTTCCTCGTTTGGGAATGTCGCGACAACGGATGGGGAATCCAGCCCGAAGACCTGCCGCATCTGGGGAAACCTTTTTTTACGACCCGACACGGTGGAACGGGGCTGGGGCTGATGATTGTGCAGAGAATCGCCCATGAACACGGAGGGACCCTCCAACTGGAGAGTG
>CAIVGD010000371.1 GCA_903905395.1 uncultured Verrucomicrobiota bacterium | reverse complement strand
CCCTCCGCCTCATGCGCCTCGCCGACCGCTTCCACCTTCCCATCGTCAGCTTCATCGACACCCCCGGCGCCTTCCCGGGCGTCCCCAGCGAAGAGCGTCACATCGCCGAGGCCATCGCCGTCAACATCCGCGAGATGTTCAACTTCCGCGTCCCCATTGTCGCCGTCGTAATTGGCGAGGGCGGGAGCGGGGGCGCCCTCGGCATCGGCGTGGCCAACCGGGTGCTCATTCTCGAGAATGCCTACTACTCCGTCATTTCCCCCGAGGGTTGTGCCAGCATCCTTTGGAAGGATCGGGCCTACGCCCCGCAGGCCGCCGAGGCACTCAGGATTTCCTCAGGGGATTTGAAGGAACTCGGGTTGGTGGATGAAGTCATTCCCGAACCCGAGGGTGGCGCGCACAGGGATTGGGAACGCACCGTGGCCACCACGCTGGAAAAAATAATCCACCATCTCCACGAACTATCTCAACTCTCCCCCGCCCGATTGGTGGAGACCCGGCAGGAACGCTACCGCTCCATCGGATCCGTCACCGAATCCTCCCGCTAGTTTTCGGCATCCAAAACTTTCAACTTCAAAACCAAAAACAGTTGCGTGGCGGGTTCCACATTTGCGGGAGCCACCATCAGTCTTGAATTCAGACGGCGCCCACGCATGGGTGCCCTACATTTGTTTTAGGTTGGCGCTTCAAAAATCCTCTTCCCAAATCAAAAATCAAACATCTAAAATCAAGAATCACCCCCCCCTCCCCCCTGACTTCAACTTAATCTTAAACTTCAACTGGCTGTGCTACTCCCGTCTTTTCGCGGGCGGACTTATCCGCAATCTCAACCCTCCTCCCCGATCTTACTCAACTCGTCACGAAGCCGGGCCGCCTCCTCGAACTGCTCCTTGCCAACCGCCGAATTCAGATCTTCCTGCAATCTCTTCCTGCTCGGCTTCCGAAAAGTCTGAGGCACTTTGCCTGCATGTCGTATCCCTTTTTGGCAGTCGTTCAACACATCCTGCAGAAGGCCGGCAAACACGACGTAGCAATCCCCGCAACCCAACCGCCCAGTCTTGCGCACATCCTCCGAAGTGAACCCGCAGGTCGGACACCGGTTGGAGATCGCCGGAGTGGGCGAAGGAATGAGCAGGGACTTCGCCGAGATCTCCTTGATTTCATTCTCCACCGCCGCCGCGGGATCCTCCTTCCCCTTGCTCGTCGCCAGCTTGGAAACCGACGCCCAGACATCGAAGTCCACCAGATCCTTCTGCGAAAGCTGGGGGATACACTTTTCACAGACGTGTACGTCGATCGATTTCGAGTTCACCAACTTGCTTAGGTGACAAGTCGCCTGGTTGCCTGGGCAGAAAGTACACTCCATAACTGATATTTAACCGTGGCCACGCCATTACGCAAACTCCTGTCCGCCGAACCCACCTGGCTCCCGCCAGAAATCTGGGAACAGATTGAAGCCACCGATACCGATGCCTTCCTAGCCGCACATGCGCCCGCACTGCGGATCGAGCGCTGGGGCGATGCCCTGCGGATCGTCACCCCCACTCCGCCCATTGAACCACTCCTCCAAACCCTTTTTCATCCCCCCACCCTTACGCCCTGGAAACCTGCGCGGATCATTTTTCAAATGGAATCGACCAAGACCGCCACTTTTCTTTTGGGTTCCATCTGGACGGGAGAAGCCAGGGAACTGGGACTCACCTATGGGATCGATTTGACCCCTGGGATCTCCCCGGGTCTTTTCCCTGATCAACGAGAGAATCGCGCCCAACTCCGCACCCTCCGCCCGCACCGCCTGCTCAATCTCTTTGCGCATACCTGCGCTTTTGGCGTAGTTGCCGCCGCCGCAGGAGCCGAGACCTTGAACATCGACTCCTCCTCCCGATCCCTCGCTCGCGGCAAGGAAAACTACCACCGCAACCAATTCACAGGACCCCGCCACCGCTTTTGGGCGGAAGATGTCCGACGCGTCTTGCCCAGACTGATCCGGAGGGGCGAAAAGTTTGATGCCGTCATCCTGGATCCGCCGACCTTCGCCCACGGCGGCCGGGGCCGCGCATTCCGTATGGATCGCGAACTCGAGCCCCTGCTCCTCTCCTGCCATCAACTTCTTTCGCCGCACGGATCTCTCCTCCTTTCCATAAACGAGGCCCACACCACCCCCCTCTCCTTGGCCTCCAAAGTTCGAGAACTTTTCGCTCGGCAAAACATTCCTATGCGAATTGAGCCGGGCCTCCGCCCCGCCGACACGCCCTCCGACCGGATGCCAGCCACTCTTTGGATCATTCCGGAAGATTGACACCCTGCCGATCTGATGGATTTTTAAGCGAAGATGAATGGCATCCAGTCCCTCGCCTCGGCCGCCCTCAATCTCTTCCGTGAGTTTGTCCCCGGAAATCCCGATGCCGCCCGATTCTGGTTGGAGATGGGAGTCGGCTCGTTCTCCCTTTTGGTTGTCCTCGGCCTCTTGCTCAGGTTCTTTGGATCAGCGAACGCCCGCCCCGGCCTGATTCTGCTCAGCGGAATTCTCGGCGTGGTTCTGCTCGCAGGAGGACCCGCCGCCGTGGAAATCTACGCCCTGCCGTCCGTCCCCGCGCCGGCGATCTCGGGTGTGGAATCCGTTTGCCAATGGGCCGCTTCCCGCTGGCAACAGCCGCTTTTGTCGGCGCGTACTGTTCTCCTCGCCGTCGGCCTGATCGGTAGCCTGTTCCTTCTCGTTGTTCCACTCACCCGTTGGACTTTTCGTGTGCCGGGTTTTCTAGCCCTTCTGGCTTGGTTGGCCGCCCTCGCCACCGCCGGAACAGTTTCCGCAGTGATTCGCACCAAGCTTCCTTCCGCTCCATCTTCTGCGGTCCAAGCCGGTCCGAAAACCTAAACTCCTTCTTAATCTCCGATGGCTTCCTCGAGTTGTTTCCGGGTCGGCTCAAACTTTTCCGGATCCGTGTCCGCAGGTGCCGCCACCCGAGGTCCGATCACCACCCGGCAGACCGCGCCCGGCTGAGGAATCTGAAACCGATCCCAGGAGCGCAACTCCCACTTGCGACTCAGATGGGTCGTCGCAGGAATAATGGAAATCCCGCTGGCAGCCGCCACCGCCAAGACTCCGTCCTGTACTTTGCCCCGCGGCCCACGCGGCCCGTCCGGGGTGATGACGATATCCCGCGCATTTTTGAGTCCCAACTCTCGCACCATCTCGCGGACCGCCGCCGCTCCACCTTTCGAACTTGATCCCCGCGCTGTTTCCAGTCCAAAACGACTGCCGACCCTTGAAATAAACTCCCCATCCCGACTTCGGCTGATCAACACGAGGCATTTTCTTCCCGGGCAAAAACGTTCGTAAATATACGACATCATGAGAATACGGTTATGCCAGAAGACGAAAATCCGCGGCTTAGTGGGCTCCTCCTGCAGAATTCCGTGCGGATCTTCCAGCCGGAAACGCAAGGTCAAGGCCAGCGAGCGAATAAAAAGAGCCACGAGGCCGGGGCTGTTCTCAGCAAAAAACTTTTTCATGCGAACGGCCTCCGGTTCCACCAGCGGGTAATCGAACGCCAGGGAGTCTCCAGCACCAATTCACGAATCAGATCCTCCGTCGAAGCGGCTTTGGGTTCCTGCACACGTCGGAGGGCTATCATGGCCGGCAAAAGGATAAGCGTGAAAGTTCCGTAGAGCAGAACAAATCCGTTCACCTGAATTCCCGACCCCCAGTGGAAGCCTTGCAGGGTATCGGTCAGCAATCCCCACCCCAGCGGGGCCAGCCCAGCCACCAAGCTTGCCGCCACGCTGAACAGGGCAAAGAAATGGCTCCGACCCATCGCGGGTACCGTCGCCATGAGCAGACGCATGTGCGCGCTGTTGTAGAGGGCTAGTCCGATTCCGGCCGTGGTCTGTTGCAGGACGATCGTTCCCCAGCTGAACGGCAAAAGATGGGCCGCCACCGCCCCCCAACCCAGAAAGTGAATTCCTATAATGATGGAGGCCAGAGCCAGCACCGGTCGGCTTCCCACACGGTCCAGCATCTTGCCGACGCGGATCGATGCCAGCACGAAGACCGAACCCCAAATCAGATGAAGAATCATGAACTTGGAATCACTACAGCCGAGCTGATCCCGGGCAAAGGGAATGAAAACGAGGCCCCCTCCCGACATGGCCAGCATCATGATCGCGTGAAACACCACCAGTCGTAAAAACGGACCATGCACCATCATGGTTCGCCAGGGAACCGGCTCCGCCCCTTCCTTTCTTACCGGAGGAGTGGGGGCATCGGGGATTCTCCTTAAAAAAAGTAGGGACAGCCCCGCCAGAACAATGCTCGCCGCAAAGAGAACGCCAAAAGCCCTGGGACTATCCACCATCTGGAGATACCACGCAGTCAGGCCCACCGTCACAAGCAGGGCCGATTGGGAGGCCGCCTGATCGATGGTGAGAAAACGTCCCCGCACCGACTCCGGCACAATCGCACTGATCCAAGGGAGATACCCGCTAAGGGAAATTCCTCGGGCGGTGTTGAAAAGAAATAAAAGAAAAAGCACGAGGATCTGCCGGGAAGTCACGTCGATCCGCAGAGGCAAGCTGACCACCAGCGCGATGGCCCCGATCATGACACTGCGACTCATCCAGCCCCGCAAAACAAAAGTCCGGTAACCCACCAGCTCGACAAAACGTGCCGCCGGGATCTGAAAAATATTCAGAAGGGTGGCAAGCGCGGCGAGGACGCCCAGCACCGTGGCGGAGGCCCCCAGTTTTTTAAAATAGAGCATCATGGGTAGCCCCATGATCAGATAGAACGAACTGGTGTTAAAAACCTGAAAGAGAAAGGCGTTGAGGAGAGGCCCTCTGGCAAGCCCGATCCCGCCGCCCTTCAAGCGGAAGTCTCCCGCGGGCGTAGCAGCGGGAAGAAAATCACCTCGCGGATGGAATCCACGCCGGACAACAACATCGCCAGACGATCCACGCCCAGACCTAACCCTCCAGCTGGCGGCATCCCGTGCTCCAACGCTTCGAGAAATTCCGTGTCCACCTTCTGGGTATGTTCCCCTACCTGATCCCGGAATCTCTCCGCCTGCAACAAGGGATCGTTCAACTCCGAATATCCGGGAGAGATCTCCTGCCGCCCGATAATCAACTCATAGACATCGACCACCGTCGGATCCTCGCGGTTCAGTCGCGCCAAGGGCACGAGCTGGGCAGGTAGATGAGTGATGAAGACCGGGTTGATCGCTTGGCCCTCCACTTTTTTCTCATAGACCTTCTGGGTGATCTCCAACCCGGTGAGGCCGGGCTCCATCTCCAAACCCAGTTCGGCGGCCCGCTTTTCCATGCCATCCCGGGAAAGTTGAAACCAGTCGGCTCCGGCCGCCTCGGTCACCGCATCGCGGTATTTTTTTCTCGGCCAAGGAGGGGAAAAATCCAGTTCCGATCCATCGCTCTGCGTAATTTTGAGACCCCCGGTCAATTCCTGGGCCGCCCCACGGATCATTTCTTCCACAAGGTTGGCCATCCCCGAATAATCGGAATACGCCCAGTACGCCTCCAGCATGGTGAACTCCGGATTGTGTTTCCGGGAGATGCCTTCGTTCCTGAAGTTGCGGTTTATCTCAAACACCTTTTCCATTCCCCCAACTAGGAGACGCTTCAAATACAGCTCCGGGGCGATTCGCAAAAAGAGATCCATCCCCATGGCGTGGTGCCGCGTCTTGAAAGGCTCCGCCGCCGCACCGCCAGCCACCGTTTGCATCATGGGAGTCTCCACCTCGGTGAATCCCTGCGCCTGGAGGAACTCGCGCATGTATCGGACTAGGCGGATGCGCAAATCCAGCGCCCGTCGCGAATTCTCATTCGAAATCAGATCGAGGTGCCGATGCCGGTGCCGGGTTTCCGTATCCACCAGCCCGTGCCACTTGTCCGGCAGGGGAGCCAGAGATTTTGTCAGAAGGGTCAGGTTCCCCACCCGGACCGAAGGTTCGCCTGTCTTCGTGGTGAAAAGCGTTCCTTCTACCCCCAAGATGTCGCCCAGATCGAGCAGATCAAAAACCGCCCGGTCTTTTTCTGGGAGAGCCGGCTTTTGCACGTAGATCTGTAGCCGTCCGGCGCGATCCTGTAGGTGGAGAAACTGGCTCTTGCCCATGTCCCGGTGGGAGACAATCCGCCCGGCCAACCGCACCTTTCTTCCCTCAGCCCAACTGGCGCGAATTTCCATAGTGGATTCGGTTCCCGGAAAAGCCCCGCCAAAAGGATCCACCCCCAGTTCGCGAAGCTGTGCCAGCTTTTGCCGGCGGGCGGCGATCAAAGGAGAAAGGTCTTCGCTCATGAATTCTTAGGTCTAGCCGAATCTGCCCTGCCTTGGAAGAGCCAGCCTTCGAATCTGAGGAGGCCGACCCGTCGCCTGCCCCACCCCTGAAACTTCAAATCATCAGTTCGGGATAGGTCTGCTGTGCCAGCTCGGCCAATACTTTCCGGGTTTGTTCCCCCGAATCCATTTTGATCAGGCGGTCCGCCAAGGCCTGACATTCGCCGTAGTGAAGACTCTGCACGGCTTTCTTCACCCTCGGCAGAGCCACCGAACCCATGCTCATCTCGTCCACCCCCAAGCCCAATAAAATCGGCGTCATCACAACATCGGATGCCATCTCCCCGCAAACTCCCACCCAGATCCCATTCTGCCGCGCCGCTTCCACCACCTGCCGTATAAGGATCAAGACCGCAGGATGGGTCGGTTGATAAAGTGCCGCCACGCGCTCGTTCGTGCGATCGGCCGCAAGGGTGTACTGGGTGAGATCGTTCGTTCCGATGCTGAAGAACTGCACCATCGGAGCCAGCCGATCCACAATCAAAGCGGCCGACGGCACCTCGATCATGGCCCCGGCCTCCACCTCCGCCGCCGCGGGGATGCCAGCCGCTTGCAACTCCTCCCGCGCCTCGGCCAGCAGGGCGAGAGCCGCGGCCAGTTCTTCGCGCGTGGCGATCATCGGAAACATCACGCGAACCTTGCCTCCGGGATTGGCCCGGCAGATCGCCCGCAGTTGCACCTTAAAGATCTCCGGCCGTTCCAGGCAGTAGCGGATCGCCCGCCACCCGAGAAAAGGATTGGGCTCCGGATCAATCCCTTGGTGGGTCGGCAACTTGTCCCCGCCAAGATCCAAGGTCCGAATAATCGCGAGATGCGGCAGAGACGCCTGGACCACCTGCTGGTAGATAATCGTTTGTTCATCCTCGTTGGGAAACTGGACGCGGTTAAGAAAGAGAAACTCAGTCCGGTAAAGGCCGATCCCCTCCGCCCCGCTTCCAGCAATCAGGGGAAGATCCTCCGGAAGTTCCACATTGGCGGAAAGCACCAACCGCCTTCCGTCTTTCGTCGTGGCCGGAGTGTCGCGGAGAATCTCAAGGCTCTGCTCCACCTCGTGCTGGCGCTTGGCGATCTGTCCGTAATCGTACCGCGTCTGTTCGGTGGGATAGACAATGAGGATGCCCGCATAGCCGTCGATTATGACCGGCGCATCCGGCTCGCAGCGGGCGAGCATGTTGTGCAGGCCGACGACGGCCGGAATGTTGAGGGAGCGCGCCATGATCGCGGTGTGCGAGGTGGTGCTCCCCACTTCGGTGGCGAACCCCAATGACATCTGCCGGTTGAGCATGGCGGTGTCGGAAGGCGATAGATCGTGCGCCAGGATGATGCTGGGCACATCGAGCGCATAGAGATCGGCCAGCTTCCTCCCGAGCAGGTTGTGAATGACGCGCCGTCCCACATCCAGAATGTCGGCGGCCCGCTCCTGCAGATACGGATCCTCCATCTCCTTCATGCTTTGGGCGTAAGCGTGGATCACATGCTGATACACGTTTTCGACACAGACCTTCCTCATGTGAAGTTGGCGTCGAACGGCGGCGGCGATCGTGCTGTCCGCCGCCACCAGCAGATGAGCCTCGAAAATTTCCGTCTGCTGTGCTCCCAGAGAATGGGCCAGCTGCTTCTTGATTTTCTGGATCTGCTCGCGCGTCTTTAGGAGGGCGACTTCCAGCCTCCGCATTTCGTCTTCGATCTGCTCCTCAGCAATCGGAGTGGAGTGCACGGGCAGTTCCTCATGACTGAAAATCACGAGTTGGCCGGTGGCCACACCCGGGGACGCAGGAATGCCGGCCAGACGGAATTCCGTGCCGGGGACGGGTGCGCTGTCGGAAGCGGTCACGAGAGAGGATTCTCTACTTGGGTACTACTCCTCGTCGAACTTTCTTTCCACTAATTTCAAAAGAGACTGGAGGGCTTCTTCCGCCCCTTGCCCGGTCGCGCTGATGCTGATCGTCGACCCCATGCCCGCCGCCAACATCATCAATCCCATGATGCTCTTTCCGTTGATCGTTTCGCCGTCTTTTTCCACATGAATATCACAACGATGCCGGTTGGCCTCCCGCACGAACATCGCCGCCGGCCGCGCATGCAGACCCAAGCGATTCTGAATCACCGCGTCCAGAGCCATTCGCCCGCCGCCACTGGGAGTTGCGCCCATCGTCAGCCGTCCTTCAGCTTGATCCGGGATATGAGTTTTTCATTGAAATCCACCGCGGAGAACTGGCCCATGGTCTTCATCTTCTGGTCGAGCGCCGCGACTTGTACCAGCCCCGCCAGATCCCGCCCCGGACGGATGGGAATTTGGACATGGGGAATCTTCAGGCCCAGGATGTCATAATACTGCTGATCCAACCCGGTCCGCTCAATCTCCTCGAGCTTGTCCCACTCCACGAGACTTACCACCAGATCGAGCCGCTTTTCCGTTCGGATTGCCCGCCCCCCGAAAAGGGCCGCCACATTGATGATGCCAATGCCGCGGACCTCCATGAAGGTGCGGGTGACTTCCGCGGAGGTCGCCTCCAACTCCCCTCCCCCATCTTTCAGGCGCAAGTGGGTGATATCGTCGGCGACAAGTGAGTATCCCCGCTCCACCAACCCGAGGGCGCACTCGCTCTTGCCTACGCCGCTATCCCCGCGGATGAGCACCCCAACGCCCAAGATATCCACCATGCTTCCGTGCTCAGTCGTCGAGGGGGCAAAATCTTCCTCGAGACAGAGGGTGATCAGATTGACCAGACGGGGAGTGGGAATCGGCGAAGTAAAAACGGGCACCTTGGCGGCCTGAGCTTCCTTGAGCATAATTCCCGTAGGACGGTTTGCGCGGCTGAAGACAATGCAGGGAATCTTGCGAACCAGAATCGCTTGGATCCTGGCAAGACGCGTCGCCGTATCCAGGGAGGCGAAATAGCTGACTTCGCTCTTCCCGATAAGCTGGACCCGGCGGAAGGCAAAATATTTAGTGAACCCAGTCAAAGCCATTCCGAGACGGTTGACCGCCCCCTCGCGGATGAAGCGACCCATCCCGTCATGCCCCGCCACCAACTTAAGTTCCAACCGTGAGGCGTGCTTGGTGTAAAAGTGCTCCACCGAGACCGTAAGGGGTTTTCGCATCGCACTCATTACCTTAATCGGAATAGCCTTGGGGGTGGGTGCGATGCCAGTCCCAAGCGTGGGTCAAAATCTCCTCCAACCCGGAATGCCGGGGCTTCCAGCCTAATTCCCTCTGCAACTTATGGGAGGCGGCCACCAAGGCGGGTGGATCGCCGGCTCGGGCGGGCTGGCCGCGTACCGGAATTTCCTGCTTCGTCACCTTGCGCGCCGCCTCAATCACTTGGCGGACGGAAAAACCATTTCCAGTCCCCACGTTAAAGAATCCCGGTTTGTCCCTCTCCAAGGCGAGTATGTGGGCGGAGGCCAAATCTTTCACATGAATGTAGTCACGGATGCAGGTGCCGTCCGGAGTGGCGTGATTTTCTCCAAAAACTTCCACCTCATTCCGCTGGCCCAGGGCGGTCAGTAAAACGTTCGGGATCAGGTGAGTCTCGATCCGGTGATGCTCACCCCTCGTCGCCGAGGCGCCAGAGGCGTTGAAGTAGCGCAGGCAGGTTGGAATTATTCCGTGAATCTGCGCGTACCAACCCAGAACCTGTTCGAAAATCAACTTGGAATGGCCGTATGGATTGATCGGCCTCTGCGGCGTCTGTTCGTCCATCGGTATCTTTTCAGGCAATCCGTAGGTCGCACAGGTGGAGGAGAAAATGATCTTACGGCAACCTGCCGCCACCATGGCATCCAGCAGATTGATCCCGCCCGCAACATTCACCCGGTAGTAGAGTGAAGGATCCCGCATGCTTTCGGGCACGAGCGCCTTGCCCGCAAAATGAATGACCGCTTCCGGACGATGCTCCAACACCACCCGGTGAAGGAGATCACGATCGGCCAGATCTCCCTGCAGGAATATCGCCTGCGGATGAACGGCCGCCCGATGGCCCTCGCTCAGGTTGTCCCAAACGACCACCTGATGACCCGCGCCGATAAGTTCCTCGACGCAAACCGAGCCGATGTAACCAGCCCCGCCCGTGACGAGAACTTTCATTTTCTGGAAAGACGGAAACCTACTCCTTCAGGTTCATCGCCAGAAGGAATTCCACGTTGCTCTTGGTTTTCTTGAGCCGCCCGAGGAGGAGTTCCATCGCTTCCACGGGTGGCAATGAGGACAAGGCCCGCCGCAGGATGTGGATCCGCGGCATTTCCTCCGCATGATAAAGAAGCTCCTCTTTGCGCGTGCCGGATTTGGAGATGTTGATCGACGGATAGATCCGTTTGTCAACCAAGGCCCGGTCGAGATGAATCTCCATGTTTCCCGTCCCCTTGAACTCCTCAAAGATCACCTCGTCCATCTTACTGCCGGTATCGACCAACGCCGTCGCGATGATCGTCAGGCTCCCTCTCTCCTCAAGGTTGCGCGCCGCGCCGAAAAACCGCTTTGGTTTGTGCAGGGCATTCGCATCCACGCCTCCAGATAGGATCTTGCCGCTGTGGGGCTGCATCGTGTTATAAGCCCGGGCAAGCCGGGTGATGCTGTCGAGCAGGATCACCACATCCGTGCCCTGCTCAGCCAGACGCTTGGCCCGCTCGATAACCATCTCGGCGATGTGCACATGCCGGTCGGGTGGTTCATCAAAGGTGGAACTAATCACCTCCCCCTCAACCGAACGCGCCATGTCCGTCACTTCTTCCGGACGCTCGTCGATCAGGAGGACGATGAGATGGGCCTTGGGATTATTCGCGGTGATCGCGTTCGCAATCTTCTGCATGAGCACCGTCTTCCCGGTCCGCGGCGGAGCCACAATCAGTCCGCGTTGACCGAAGCCGATGGGGCTGATCAGGTCGAACGATCTCATCGACATGTCCTTCAGTTTGTCGTTTTCGAGAATGATGCGGCGATTGGGGAAAAGCGGCGTCAGATTGTCAAAATGTATCGGCGGCACCCGCTTGGCCGCGTCCTCGCCACTGATCGTCTCCACCATGGCCAGGGAGAAATAATGCTCCTTCTGCCGCGGGGAACGGATCTCTCCGCCCACCCGGTCGCCGCGGCGCAGACCGTAACGCCGGATCAGACTCGGATTGACGTAAATGTCCTCGCGAGTGGCGAGGTAGTTATTCGCCTGCAACCGCAGGAATCCGTACTGGTCGGGCAGGATCTCGAGGATCCCCTCACCAGCCACCCGTCCGTTGGCCGTCGCATGACGGTGGAGAATTTCAAAAATCAACTCGTACTTCAGGAGACCGCCGGGATTTTCCACCCCCACCTCGGCCGCCTTCTCGAGGAGCGCCGGGAAAGCCATCTTTTGCAAATCATCGAGACGCAGAAGCGGACCAGTCGGCCGAGGCTCTTCCGCCGCGACTTCGCCCCCACCCTCCTGATTTCCACCATCCGGACCGCGCCGATAATTGTCGTAATCATTCCGCGCATAGCCGCGATTCCCGCCGTAGTTCCGGCGGTCACGCCCTCCACCACGACGGTTCTGGGCAAAGCGCCGTGGCCCATAATCTTCCCTTGGCCCGAAATTGCCCCCGCCCGGTCTGCCGGTGTCTTGGTTGCCTTGGTCTTGTCCTTCGCCGTTCATGATATTCCCTCTCTCGCCCCGCCCCCGCGCGCCGCGCCGTCAACCCCGTTCGGGGTCGGTCAGACGCTTCGCTTGGTGACGCAGCAATTCCAAACTTCCTTCATTCCACAAGACTTGGTCGCACGCCTGGGCCTTTTTTTCCGCCGCCCACTGCTTGCCCATCCAAAAGTCTGCCGCCTCGGGCGTCAGACCTCGCTCGCGCAGTCGCAACCGGGAAACCGCCGCCCGGCAGCCGACCATGGCTCGTACATCGAAGGATTCCTCCACCCCAGCCTCGAAAAGCAGGGGGATGATCACCGCCACCGAACGGCGGGGATAGAGGCGTAGGCTTTCGCCGACTTTCGATTTCCAAGTTTTACGAACGATCGGATGGATGAGGTGGTTGACAGTGGCGTAAACGGAAGAATCCCGAATCATCGTCGCGGCCAACAACCCGCGGTCCAAATCTTTCGAGGAAGATAGGATCGATTCCCCAAAGGCGTCAACCAATTTCCGGTGCCCCTCTGCGCCGCGCTCATAGAGCTGGTGAACGAGCGTATCGGTATCGATCACTTGCCAGCCCCACTCCTCAAGCATCTTTCCCAAGGTGGATTTGCCCGCCGCGACCGTTCCGGTCAGAGCGATGACCCTCCCTTGGCTGGGCTTGGCTACGTCCGGTTCTGGGTTTACCTTGAATGGGCTCATAAATGGCGGCCGTAGTTCAGTTGGTAGAACTCCAGATTGTGATTCTGGCTGTCGCGGGTTCGAATCCCGTCGGTCGCCCTTCTTTTTTTGCAGGAAGTTTGCTCCTCTCGTCCCACTCCCGTAACGCAGGTCCCAGCCGAGCATCCGGTACGTTCAACTCATACCAATCCAACAACTGATCCGCTTTCTTCCGCATCACCCGCCAATTTTGCACCGCCACATCCGCTTCATTCATCGCGCTTTCCATCTCCTTTTGATCCTCTTTCGTCTCGCCAGCCTTCACCGCTTGACGATAGCGGAAGATCGCCGGGCGGAGAAAAGGATCCGCCGTCGCCTCCAACTTCATCAGTTCTATGGCCAGAGAATCCGTCGGGGTGTTGCCCCGGACCCCCGCCTTCGCCACCTGCGCCGCCAGCCCCCTCAATTTCTTCACCGTCTCTTCCGGAGTCTGCGGCTGGGTGCCGGTCCGCAGATCGGGCTCCGCCAGACTCCGCCGCCAAGCCCCATCCTCCTCTTTCGCATCGGACCAGAATTTTCCAGGACACCCCACCGCCACCCACTCCTGCAACCGAATGCGGTTTTCTGCAGATACCGCCCGCGAAAAAAGACGGGAAGCAAGCAGGCGGCGCAGATCACGCGTAAGGACATCCGATGCCAGAGGACCTTCTTCCGACCACGATTGGATCTGGCTCAAATTGGCCTCCGCCAGACAGGCCACCCTAGCCGCCACCCGCGCCCTCATCGCCTCGTCGTACGATGTCGCCCACCCCATGCAACCTTCCGCCAACCAACGGATGGATCCGGACCCATCCCGTTTTTGCGCCGCCGCCAAAATCCGCGCGGAGATCACCGTGGAGACCCAAGCCGCCGCAAAATCTTCTCCGCGGGGATCCGCCATGATCCGACATCGCCGAGGCGACTCCCACTGGAGCGACGGCGGAACCGGACCCCCAGACTCCAGTTGGCCGCGAATTACTAAAACGGAAGACAACTGGGTGTGGGTCAGTTCATCAAAAAGATCCGTTGCGGCGGCGGAAGCCGACGCCACTTGGGCGGCCTCGCCCCGATCCTTCGCCTCCACGCGGATCTCCACGCTCTTGCCATCCGCCTTGCCAACGACCGCCTCTGCCCTTCCGGAAAAAAGCAAACCCAACAGAAAAATCAGCCCCCAAGGGCTCACGTTGTTTTCCCAGACTTCCCCTCCCCACCCTTGGTCGCTCCACCCTTTGTCTCGCCACCCTTCGTCGCCACACCCTTCGCCTCACCACTCTTCGTCGCTCCGTCTGTCGTCCCTCCGCCCGTCCCGCCCCCATCCGTCGCCTTCTTCTTTTCGGTGCTCCCACCACCGCTGGCTTCCTTTGCCGCCTTCTTGTATCCGGCGCTGCGATAATCCGTGATATAAAATCCACTGCCTTTAAAAATAAAACCCGCCCCCGTCCCTATCTG
>CAIVGD010000370.1 GCA_903905395.1 uncultured Verrucomicrobiota bacterium | reverse complement strand
TTTTTCCACAGTTCGATTCCACTTCTCTCAGGAATAGAGATTCGCCAATCATCTTGGCTGTCGCTTGAGAAAGTTGACCAGAGTCTGCTCTGACCGCATCAATTCGGCAAACGAGTGACTTCCCCTCCCCATAAGGCCAGATTCCGTATAAACTGATTGAACCAAAATAACCGCGGGAGACGTAATAATTCATGTCCGCCACCTCCCAGCGTCCCCCGCTCCCAGCACGTGCCACCCCACAACCCAACGCCACCGCCGGCGATTTGTCCACCTCCATCAACTGCCAGTAATCGTTGATCTCGATCTTCTCCTTCCCCCCTTTTCCCCCATACGCCAAAGCAGTCAGTATGGGGCGAAACTCATCCCGCACCGCCCCATTTTCCTTCAGAACTTCCCGCAAATCCCGGTCGAAATCCACCGCTCTCCCCAGACCGGCAGGAACCGCAATCGTATCATTCCATCCTCCACGTTGAAAAGTGCCCATGAGTTTTCCCAAAACCGAAACCCATCCGGAACTCTTTTCCCGTGAAACGATTTCAATCTCATCCGGATGAAGATGAAATGTTCCCACTTTCTGCCCTTGAACATTCACCATGATGTCAAAGGGCAGTTTGTTTAAAGCCTCCCGAAACCGTGCCCAAACCGTTTCCACCGGGGGGCGGGAAATCCTTTGGAAAATCTTGATCGACCCAGAATCCTCCCATAACAAATTTTTACCCTGCGTTGGATCAAAAAAAAGAATCGCCCGAGCCACCTTTTCAGGTGGAACTGGAGCCAGAAAATAAACCTTCGCCCCCAGAAAACCCGGGCACTCCCCTCCCGCCAACCACTTCTGCCCCACGATCTCCCCCTGATTCAGCTCCTCAATCGGCACCTCGAAACCCATCCGTCCCAGATCCGCTTCCCAGCCCGTCCCTGTTGTCGGCTTCGAAACCAAGTCCTGACTCCACCCCGCCCCCGCCCAGATGAAGGGTAGCAGTAGCACCGCCCCCCATCTTCCAGCATTGACTCTAAATTCTTTTTGCATAAGGTTTTCTTTCTTATCTCATGGCTACCCTAACGAAAAGCAAGATCATCACCGGCCACGGCCTTCACGGGAAGGATACCGGTTCCTCCGACGTTCAAATCGCCCTTTTGACCGAGCGCATCAACCATCTTTCCGCTCACCTCCAGAAATCGGTTAAAGATTTCGCTTCCCGTCGCGGTCTCCTCTCCATGGTCAGTCGCCGCCGTCGCCTGCTCGCCTATCTCCATCGCACTGAACCCAAACGTTACCGCGCTCTTCTTGAAAAACTCAACCTAAGGAAATAACCACCAGACAACCCACACCCCAAAAAGTCCCCAACGAGCGGGAAACCCTCTGTCCGGCCCGAGCTGAGCAGATGACACCACGCAGGCTCCCTGGCCTCCGCTGTGTCCTCTGAAAGCCGCCTGAGCTGGCTCCGGATTTCCTCCCCTGTCCCTGAATTTTCCTCTTTCTGGGCAATGCTCCGCACGGACCTACCTCTAAAACTATGAACTCAAAACACATATCCCTGACCGCCCGCGTGGGCGATCGCGACCTCCATATCGAAACCGGCAAACTTGCCAAACTCGCCGACGGTGCCGCCCTCGTCACCATGGGCGAAACCATCATCCTCGTCACCGCCGTCTCCGCGACCAAGGTCAAGGAAGGACAGGACTTCTTCCCCCTCACCGTCGAGTACAAGGAAAAGGCCGCCGCCGTCGGACGCATTCCCGGTAGTTACTTCCGCCGGGAAGGACGCCCCACGGAAAAAGAAATCCTCACCTGCCGCATGATCGACCGCCCCCTCCGTCCCCTTTTTCCCAAGGGCTACTACTACGATACCCAAGTCATCGCCATCCTCCTCAGCGCGGACGGCCAGAACGACCCCGATATCCTAGCCCTCAATGGTGCCTCCGCCGCTCTCATGGTCTCCGATATCCCCTGGGCCGGCCCCATCGCCGCCGTCCGCGTCGGCCGGGTCGATGGAAAATTCGTCGCCAACCCGACCCATAACGAAAACGCCGAGAGCGATCTCGACCTCGTTTACGTCGGCACCGAGCACGAGTCCCTCATGATCGAAGGCAGCGCCCGTGAACTCCCCGAGACGGAGTTTAAGGCCGCCCTCGAATTCGCCCAGCAAGCCATCCAACCGATCATCAAAATTCAAAAAGAACTCGCCGCCAGCTGTGGCAAAACAAAACGGCAAGCCCCTCTCCTTCTCGTCAAAGATGAGCTTCTCGAAATCGCCTACAGCGTCGCCGGTTCACGCATCGAAACCGCCATCTACCAACCCTCCAAAGTCGATCGCTATAAAGCCGTCGAAGCCCTCAAGGACGAAGTAAAAACCCAGATTCTCGAAAAGTTCCCCACAGCCACACCCTTCGAAATCTCCCAAGCCTTCGATTACCTGCAGAAAAAGGCGTTCCGCACCAGCATCCTCGATAAAAATAAGCGCTGCGATGGTCGCCCTGCCGATCAGGTCCGCCATCTCACCGGCGAAGTGGGGATACTGCCCCGCGCCCACGGTTCCTCTCTCTTCGCCCGCGGCGAAACCCAGGCCGTCTGCCTGGCCACCCTCGGACCGCTGGATGAAGCCCAACAGATCGACGCCTACACCGGCGGGGAAAGCAGTAAGCGCTTTCTCCTTCACTACAACTTCCCGCCATTCTCAGTCGGCGAGACCGGCCGCTTCGGCGGACAAAGTCGCCGCGAAATCGGCCACGGGGCCCTGGCGGAACGCTCCCTCGAGCCCGTCATTCCTTCGGGCGCCGAGTTCGGCTACGCCATCCGCCTGACCTCCGAGATCATGGAGTCCAACGGCTCCACTTCCATGGCCAGCGTTTGCGGCGGCACCCTCGCCCTGCTCGACGCAGGTGTGCCTTTGAAGGCGCCAGTCGCAGGCATCAGCGTCGGTCTGGTCACCGAGTTCGACGCCAGTGGCACCAAACTCCTCCGTCACCAAATGCTCACCGACATCATTGGAAGTGAGGATCACTTCGGCGATATGGATTTTAAACTCTGCGGCACCCCCACCGGAATCACCGGGTTCCAGCTTGATCTCAAACTCCCCGGCCTGCCGCTCTCCCTCCTCAAGGATGCGATCGACCGCGCTTCCACCGCCCGCCATGAAATTCTCAAATTCATGGCCACGGTCATCCCAGCTCACCGGGAGAAACTCTCCCCTTACGCCCCGCAGATCGAGGTCCTCCGGATCCCCCAGGACAAGATCGGACTCCTCATCGGACCCGGCGGCAAGACGATCAAAGGCATCTGCGCCGAGACTGGCGCCGAGGTCAACGTCGAAGACGACGGCACGGTTCGCATCTACGCCAACACTAGTCCGGCCATGATCCGCGCCAAGGAACTCATCTCCGGCCTCACCGGCGATATCGAGGTCGGCAAGACCTACAAAGGCCGCGTCGTGTCCCTCAAGGATTTCGGCGCCTTTGTCGAAATCTTCCCAGGTCGCGACGGCCTGGTGCATATCTCCGAACTGGCCGAGGGCCGGATCGCTCGCGTGGACGACGCCGTCAAAATGGGCGACCTCGTCGATGTGAAGTGTATCGGTGTGGACGACAAGGGCCGCGTGAAGCTTTCCAGGAAAGCCGCACTACGCGAAGCCTCCGGGAACACCGGTTCCGCGAACAACCCGCCTAAACCCTAAGGAGAAATTCAATGGCCCTCTCTACCGGCAGCAAAGCCCCCGACTTCACCCTGAAAACCAAGCGGGGCGCAGATCTGAAGGACGTTCATCTCGCCGATAACTTCAGCAAGAAAAAAACCGTCCTTCTTTTCTTTCCCCTCGCCTTCACAGGGGTCTGCACCAAAGAGATGTGTGAAGTTTCAGCCGGTCTCTCCGCGTACGAAAAACTGGATGCCGCCGTCTATGCAATCAGCGTCGATTCCCCGTTCGCGCAAGAAGCTTGGGCCGACAAGGAGAAGATCACTCTCCCCCTGCTCAGCGATCTGAATAAGGAAGTCAGCAAAGCCTACGGCACCCTTCTGCCCGACCTGATCGGGTTAGGTTCCGTCAGCGCCCGCGCCGCCTTCGTCATCGATAAGGCCGGCGTCATCCGTCACTCCGAGCAGACCCCCACTCCCCTCGAGCTCCCCAACTTCGAAAAGATCAAAGCCGCTCTCGCCTCCTGCTAACCAAAAAGGGGACGGACCCCTTTTTATTTCAGCCAGTTGATTTTGATTTCCTTTTCGACTTCCTTGAATTCCAGATCGCCAGTGACGAACTCGACGTTTTTGATTTTGGCGAGTGCGGCCCCGAAGCAGTCCGCATAGGACATTTTTTTCGTCGCCTTAAAAATCGCGGCCTGATGGGTTTGGTGCAGGTCTGCAGCCACCAGTTCAATGGGCATGGAGGCAATCTCCATCACCTTTTGCTCGGCCATCGCGGGCGATGCGCCGCGCATAACGGAATAATAAACCTCGCCCCAGTTCACCACGCTCATCAACAGCTTGTGCCGTTCGGCGGCGGCCTGTTCTAAAATCTTCTCCACAGCGTCGGCGGCGGATTCGTTGTTGAACAGCGCCATGAGCGCCCAACTGTCGAGAACTTTGGTGGCCATTACAGCTCCCTTTCGCGTTTCCGTTCGGCCATGAAAGTTTCCATCGCCTTGGTGCCTTTCAAAGAACCGCGCAGGCTTTTGATGTAGGATCGGGTGATGGGTTTCAGCAAAATGCCTTCCGGTGTGGAAACAACGGTGGCCTTGGTGCCGTCCTCAATCTCGAACTCCTTGCGCAGGCGACGGGGAATGACAACCTGACCCTTTGTGCCAAAACTCACGGTGTCCAGCTTTAGAGTAGCAATCATGCCGAAAAGTTAAACCAGAATATAAAGTATGTCAAATATATTTAGTATTACTTATTACCAGTTGTAGCCTTTTAGTCTTAAACTGATTTAGAAAGGAACAAAAAAAGTGGGACGGACCCTTTTACATTTGCCATCGGTAGCAAGATCGACACTTGGAAAAGCCGTTGCGATCGTTTAAGGTTTCCGTCTCATGTCACATCGCATCGAAACTCTTTCCCTCCATGCGGGCCAGATCCCCGACCCGACAACCGGATCACGGGCCGTTCCGATTTACCAGACGACCTCGTATGTCTTCAAAAGCACCGAGCACGCGGCAAATCTTTTCGCGCTGAAAGAATTCGGGAACATTTACACGCGGCTGATGAATCCGACGACAGACGTTTTCGAGCAGCGGATCGCCGCGCTGGAAGGCGGCACCGGCGCACTGGCGGTAGCCTCCGGGCAGGCGGCGACGACGTTTGCGCTGCTCGCGATCACCCAGGTGGGCGATGAGATCGTCGCGGCAAACAACCTTTACGGGGGAAGCTATCAGCTCCTGCATTATACGTTCCCTAAGCT
>CAIVGD010000369.1 GCA_903905395.1 uncultured Verrucomicrobiota bacterium | reverse complement strand
CGATTCGGGGCTCCAGAAAGTGCGGACGTCGGCAAAGATTTGAGCGGTGTTGGTCAAAAGATTGCCAAAGAGCATGCCGACTCCGTTGAGGGAGTCGTTTTCGGTAGCTACGAGGTAGGGGGCACGGCGACCGTTCCAGTCGAAGGAGCTGTTGAGGATGGTTTCGAGATAGTCCCCGTTGGGAAAGTGATCGGTCCACTGGCGTTGACCTTGGAAGCCTGCGACGAGGGCGTGGCGGCCGAGTGCTTCTTCTCCGAAGCCCGCTTTGGCCAAGACAGGGTTGCCGACCATGAGATCGCGGGCGATTAGAGCCATTTCGACCGACTTCTCCCACTCCTTATCGAGTTTGGCGCGGGGCCGCTTGGTTTTTGCGGAGTTCCAGTCCTTGCCTTCGCGGCAGTTCTTCTTCGTCCAGGCGAGGGCTTTCGTTTTTTCCGAGGCATCAAAGATTCCGCGATCCATCCGGCGGACGAATTCGGTCGTGTCGATGCTTTCGACCCGCATGCCGAGATAGGATTCAAAGAAGTCGGGATTGACGATAGATCCGGCGATCCCCATGGAAGTTCCGCCCATGGCGAGGTAGGCGTGGTTACGCATGGTGGCGACGGCGAGAGCGGCTCGGCAGAAGCGGAGGATTTTTTCGGATACGTCCGATGGGATTTTCAGGTCGCCCGCTTCCTGGACATCACGGCCATAGATGCCGAAGGCGGGCAGGCCTTTTTGGGCATGGCCGGCGAGGACTGCGGCGAGATAGACGGCGCCGGGGCGTTCGGTTCCATTGAAACCCCAGACGGCTTTGGGTCTGAGCGGATCCATATCCATGGTCTCGGATCCGTAGCACCAGCAGGGAGTGACGGTGAGGGTGAACCCAACATTCTCACGAGCGAAGAGGGAGTCGGTGGCGGAAGATTCTGCGGCCCCGCCGATACATTTTCCGGGGATGACGCATTCGAGGGCGGATCCGTCGCGATGGCGAAGGGAGGAGGAGATCAGCTTGGCGGCGGCTTTGGCGAGTGAGAGGGTCTGGCTTTCGAGGGATTCCCGAACGCCTCCGAGACGGCCATCGATGGTGGGGCGGATGCCGATTTTGGTTTTATGATTGGGAACGTTCATATTTTTAAAAGTAGGAACTATTTTAGGGCGGGCGAGAAAGGAGTTTAGTTGAAAATCCTAAACGAGAGTCCCGCTAAAGTCGGATTCGGTTTTTGAGCGCTAAGGATCAACCCGGATTTAGTAGATTTGGATCACTGCAGAATTAGGGAATGATCAGGTAGGCTTGACGACCTCCCTGGACGAGGTGGGGATCGATTCGCTGATCAAGGGAGGCGAGTTGGGCGTGGTGCTTGGTAGCTAAGGCGAGCAGATAGATGTCCGTAAGATATTTGGAAGTGGGCAGGGTGGGAAACTTCTCCGTATCCCGCAGGGAGAAATCATCCGCCCAAAACTGGTGGCCGGGGAAGGCGCACATGCGCTGAAGGAGGGTGCGCAGGCGGGTAGGATCCCCGATCTTGCCCGGATATCCAGGGGAACCGAGAATTCGGAGAAAGGCATTCTCGGTGAGGGGGCAGGTGGCCCAGGCCCGCCTCGGTTGGGAATGAAACCAACTTTGGGCGCGACGATGGTGGACGTGCTGGGAATCCCCCAAGGCGATTAAAAGATTGGCGTCCAGCAGGTGCACGTGGTCGGATCAAAGATCCTCGTCCTCCATCTTCCGGTAAATCATGGCACTGGTCACCTGCGGTGCCTGACGTTTTTTGAGCACAGGAAAATCGTGGCGATTGATTTCGAAGATGTCTTGAGGGGAGGGATTTTCATGGAAGACAATCTCGCGCCGTAGGGCGTGTTCCAAGATGGCCTTGAGGGTGGTCCTCCGCTGAACAGCCACAGCCTTGGCGGCAGCCAGAAGTGGGGTCGGAAGCTCAATGGTTGTTTTGATATGGCTCAGTATATGGGTTTATGGGTGGAAGTCAATATCTGGCAAAAAATCATCCCGAGAATCACTTTGGCCGCAGGAGCCGAGTAAAAATATGATCGCATACGCCCCCAGTAAAAATATTGTCAGCTATGGCGCATCGTTCTCTTTTTCGGACCGCGAATGGGGCGAGTCATCTGGGGGTCTTTGGGTTAATCAGCTCCCTCTTCTTCCTCTGGGCGCTTTGCAACGGGATGATAGATGTAATGGACAAACATTTTCAGGATTTCCTTCATTTAACCAAATCCCAGTCGGCCTGGGTTCAGTTTTCGCACTATCTCGGATATTTTTTGATGGCCCTACCTGCGGGCTGGCTGGCGCGGAGACTGGGGTATAAGGGGGGGATTCTTTCGGGGCTGATGCTGGTTGCGTTGG
>CAIVGD010000368.1 GCA_903905395.1 uncultured Verrucomicrobiota bacterium | reverse complement strand
GGTTGCGGGGGGGGCGGAGGGGAAAGTCACCGGGGTGAGGGTGAAGGATGTGGTTACGGGAAAGAATTCCACCATTACGTGCGCGGGAGTTTTCATCGCGGTGGGGCATGTGCCCAACACGCAGATTTTTCAAGGCCGGCTAGCGATGGATGAGGCGGGTTATTTGGAACTGGGGCCTGGGAGTCGGACGAATGTGGAGGGTGTTTTTGGAGCGGGGGACTGTGCGGACAGAGTTTATCGGCAGGCGATCACCGCGGCTGGCATGGGTTGCATGGCCGCGATCGACACGGAACGTTATTTGGCCGGCGGTTGAAAAGTCGGCGCGGGTGCCGAAACCGAACGAGGTGCGGCGGCGGGAGAGGGAGGAGGGGGGAGACTATCGAGGAGGGCGTGGGCTTCCGGAATAAAAGCGCTGCCGGTGTTTTCGGCGAGGATATCGTTGAGAACTTGGCGGGCGGCCTCGTGGCGGTTTTCCTGAATTTGTAGATTGGCCAAGCCGATGGCGGCTCCGGCGCGGAAGGCGTCGGGTGGGCGATCGGTCATGATCCGGAGGTAAACGGTCTGGGCGAGGGCGCGGTCCCCGGCGGCGGCGAGCTGATTGGCTTGGGCGAAGCGAGCGGCCGAGGTGAGGGGATGCTTGGGAAATTCCCTGATGAATTGTTCGTAGAGGCGAGCGGCCTGACGTGGATCTTTTTTGGTGGCGGCTTCTACGGCGGATTCAAGGAGGGCGAGTGCGGTGGCGGGTTGGGCTGGATAATCTTTAATGAGCTTGGCCCAGGTTTCGGCGCCGGGCTTTGTATTGATGAGAAGATTGGATTCCATCCGAGCTTTTTCGGACTTCGAGATTTGCCAAAGGGCGAGAGCGATGCCAGCGCAGATGACCAAGACGACGGGGATGACGGTGTGGGCGGTGAGCCAAGCGGGTGGCTGGGAAGGGAGAATCTGAGGTTCCTCGGCGGGGGTGGGCAGATTGTCGGGCATAAAGAAGGAGAATGGTAAAATTTTGCGTTCGGAGCAAGCCAGGAACAGCCACCTCATAAATTTGTGGACAGACGTGGGGACAGACATAGGGACAGACGTAGGGTCAGACCCCAGGACAGAGGTGGGGTCAGACCCCAAGAGGTGTGTCATTTGGGGGGTGTTGGAGGGCAATAAATTAGCAAAAAAAGAAGTTGACGGAAGTGGTATGAAGTGGGTAAAAATGGGTAATCAAGGTTAAATTTGTTTATTAGTGGCTAACAAATACATACATCAATGAAAGAGGCCTATACGGATCGGTTCGAGTTTTCCTTGGATGCCAAGGGTCGCATCTCCGTGCCCGCGGAGTGGCGAGGCGAGGCTTTTGAAAAAAGATTTCTCGTAATGCCATCGTCCGAGGGATGCCTGCGCGTTTATCCGGCGAGTTTTCTCGGGCGCCAGATAGAAAAACTCACCGCGGAAGGCGCCACCTCCGCTGATCTAAAACGCAAGAGTCTCGAAAAACTAGCGGGCGTGATTCAAGCGGCGGAGCCCGATCAGCAGGGAAGAATCATGCTTCGCGAAAAATTTCGCCAACACGCAGGGCTGGGACGGGAAGCGGTGCTCATCGGATGCCTCGATCATTTTCAAGTCTGGGAGCCCCGCCGCTGGATGAAGATCGCTCCGCCCGCGACCACTTTCGAACAGGTGGCCAAGGACGCCGGGCTATGATGTTGCTCACCATACCCTCGGACGCACCCTCGACCGTCCACGCTCGAAGGCTGGGGCAATCGTTTCTGCCCCTCGCTCCTCTTTTCCAGAATACCGAATCCAACCGCCGGCTAAAAATCCGCCAGCAGGTGGCGCGGTGCTGGGACCTCCTCGAGATGGAGGAGGAAAGGAAACCAACCGACTTCCGGATCTGAATCCGGTGGGCGGGCCCGGGAGGCACGACCATCGGTTCAGTTCGGGCGTCCCAGGAGGTCAACATGGACTGGAAACAAATGATGAGAGGCAAATTAGCTTGCGGCTTTTCCTGCCGCAGAGATGAATCCGGGCGGGTGGAGGGTCACGGCATCGTGAAACTTCCCAAACGGAACGCCTATGAACTCATCGGTCTCCGACGCCCCCTCCGGCGCGAAACCCTCCGGCTTCGTCCGGTGGTCTAACGCGTGGAACACGTCCCAGTTCTTTGGGAAGCGACCATGGAAATGCTCCAACCCGCTCCAGGACGCACAGTGATCGACGCGACCTTCGGCCGCGGCGGGCACAGTCGCGCACTCTTGGAACGGGGGGCACGAGTGGTCGCTCTCGATGTGGACCCGGACGCCGAGGCAGAAGCGCAGAAACTGGCGACTGAGGTGGGGTCGGATCGGTTCCGTTTCCACCGGCTCAACTTCGGACAACTTGCCCAGCTGATGGAAAAGGAGGGACCCGCCGATGGTCTTCTGCTCGATCTCGGGATCTCTTCTCCCCAGGTGGACCGGGCGGAGCGGGGTTTCAGTTTCCAGCAATCCGGCCCGCTCGACATGCGAATGGATCCGACCACCGGCACGACCGCGGCCGACTTCGTGAATCATCTTTCCGAACCGGAACTGCGCAACCTCCTCCGTGACGGCGGGGAGGACCGTGATCCAGGTAAAATTGCCAGAGCCATCGTCCGTGCTCGTCCGCTTCTGACGACCGCCGATCTCGCCACCGCCGTAACCCGTGCGACCCGAGGGCCCCGGCCTGGCGCGAAACATCCCGCCACTCGCACGTTTCTGGCCCTGCGACGGGCGGTGAATCGCGAGGGCGAAAACCTCGCCCAAGCCCTGAACTCCGTCCCGCAGATTCTCCGCCCCGGGGGCCGACTTGCCGTACTTACCTACCACTCGACGGAGGACCGCGCGGTGAAAATCTGGATCCGAGAACATTCCGAAGAAGAGAAAAGGGAACTCGGCATGGCGTTCGGTCACCCGAACCCCGAACTCTGGGTGAAGCCGCTCGGTGAAGCCGTCCCGACTGATGAAGAAATTGCCACCAACCCCCGCGCCCGTAGTGCCCGCCTCCGCGGTGCCGAACGCCGGAACGAGAGGTCCGCATGAGTCGCAACCAGATCCGGCGAACGAATCAGGTCGGCGGAACCCCTCTACTTCGTTTTCTAGTCGGGGCCGGTCTCGCCACCTCACTCGTCATCGTCTTCGCCCTCCTCCATGTGACAAACATCCGCGCGGCCGGCGAGTTGAAGAAGTTGGAGGGCGTCCGCACCCGCCTCGATGAAGTAGTGAAATCGGCTCGCCTGCAGGCCGAGCGACTCCGTTCTCCGCGCCATCTTTCCGAACGCTCCGCCCAGATGAATCTCGGCCTAGTCAGCGTCAGCCAATTGGAAATCGTTGAGGCCCCCGTGCGGCGGACATGGCAGGGGGCGGATATCGCCCGAGAGGAGATCCGATGAATCCACGCGGACGAGTCATCGCGGTCACGATGATTCTGGCTCTGGCCTTCACCGTGGTTTCCGTAAAGTTGATCTGGATTCAGCTCGTCCAGCAGGACGAGTATCGCGAGAAAGCGATCCGGATGCACACCAGCGGGGAACCTGTGCCGGCCCAACGCGGATCCATCCTCGATGTCAGTGGGCGGGTTCTGGCGCAAAGCATGCCCCTGATCGAAGTTCGTCTGGACGGCAAGATTCTCCAAGAACGCCCGAAGGAACTGCCGCTCTTGGCCTCGATCCTCGGGGTTTCTGCGGAGTGGTTGAAGGGCCAAGCCGATCCGGAAAACCGTTATCAAAAAATTGCGGAAGGAGTGACTGCGGAAGTTGAGGGGAAACTCCGGGCCAGCCATTTGCACTGCATCCGGCTGGAACGAAAGATGATCCGAAACTATCCGAATGGGACGGAAACGGCCCAAGTCCTCGGCTACGTGAATCTACGGGAACAGACCGCGGCAGGGATGGATCACCCGGTTGGGTTTGAGGCTGGCGAGGCTGGCGTGGAGAAATCGATGGACCGGTATCTCAGGGGAGTGGCGGGCGAACGCCGGATCATCCGCGATGCGGCCCGCCGTGAGAGTCCGTATTTTCGACTG
>CAIVGD010000367.1 GCA_903905395.1 uncultured Verrucomicrobiota bacterium | reverse complement strand
GGCTGACCGGCACGGCCAATTCAATGTGGCCCATCCGCTCCCGCCGGACACGCGCGAGGGTCACTTCGACACCGCAACGGTCGCAGATCACACCCTTGAACTTGATGCGCTTGTATTTTCCGCAGGAACATTCGTAATCCTTCGTCGGCCCGAAGATCCGCTCGCAGAACAACCCGCCCTTTTCCGGCTTGAAGGTGCGGTAGTTGATCGTTTCGGGGTTCTTTGTCTCTCCGCGGCTCCAGGATAGAATCGCTTCCGGAGAGGCGACTGTGATGCTCACCTGATCGAAGCCGACAGTTCTCTCCATACCGAGGATTTCACGAGCGGATTGGGTCTGTTTGTTCATGGGATGATTTATATTTCTGGATGGGTTTAAACGGTGGCGACAAGAATGTCCGGTTTTTGCAGATCCTCATCGACGACGCGACTCCGCTCGCCGACCTTAATATCAAGACAGAGGCTCTGCATTTCCTTGATGAGAACGTTGAACGATTCCGGGGTGCCGGCTTCCAGAGAGTTGTCCCCTTTGACGATACTCTCGTAGATCCGGGTGCGTCCCGCGACATCGTCCGATTTGACGGTGAGAAGTTCCTGAAGGGTGTAGGCCGCCCCGTAGGCTTCCATCGCCCACACTTCCATCTCGCCGTAGCGTTGTCCGCCGTACTGGGCCTTGCCGCCCAGAGGTTGCTGGGTGACGAGGGAATACGGACCGACGGCCCGGGCATGGATCTTGTCCGCCACCAAATGGTGCAACTTCATCATGTAAATGAGGCCTACGACCACTCGTTGATCAAAGAATTCCCCAGTGCGGCCGTCGATCAGAACAGATTTCCCATCCTCATCGAGTTTCGCTTTCTTCAGGAACTCCCGAATCTTGGTCTCACTGATCCCGTCAAAAACGGGGGTGGCCACGTTGAAGCCGAGGGCTCGGGCCGCGATCCCCAGATGGGTCTCCAGCACCTGGCCAACGTTCATACGGGAAGGCACACCTAGCGGGTTGAGAATAATGTCCACGGGAGTGCCATCAGGCAGGAACGGCATGTCTTCCTCCGGCACAATCTTGGCGACGACGCCCTTGTTTCCGTGACGTCCGGCCATTTTGTCCCCGACGGCGATCTTCCGCTTCGCGGCGACGTAAACTTTCACCTGCTTGATGATGCCAGGGTCGATATCTTCGCCGGACTCGAGGCGCTCCAGCTCCATATCCTTCTCGTTTGCGAGCTGATTGAATTTCTGCTCGTAGCTCGAGATGATCTCCCGGATTTTAATCCGGATGGGGCTCGGGTCGATTTCGATGTGGTTGTACACTTCGGCAATTTTCCGCAGGAGTGTTTTGGTGATCTTGCGATTGGCTGGGATAATGATTTCCCCGGTCTCCGCGTTTACGACGTCGAGCGGGATTTTCTCGTTGAGGAGGATGTTCGAAAGCGCCTGAGTCAGCTCTTCCTTCATCTCCACATGTTTCTTGATGAATTTATCATCCACTCCCTTGGCGTGCCGTTTGGCTTCCCCGGGCGCGAGTTTGATGAAATCCTTTTTCAGGGCTCCCCCCGTGGTTTTCACATCCATCACGATTCCTGCGGAACCGGAGGAAACAACGAGAGAACTATCCTTCACGTCTGCCGCCTTCTCACCGAAGATGGCGCGCAGAAGGCGCTCTTCCGGCGCCAACTCCGTCTCGCTCTTGGGCGTGATCTTGCCGACGAGGATGTCTCCGGCCTTCACTTCGGCACCGATGCGCACCACGCCGTCGGGTCCTAGGTTTTTCAGGGCTTCATCGCCCACGTTGGGGATGTCGCGTGTGATCTCTTCGGGTCCCAATTTGGTGTCCCGGGCGGAGATTTCAAACTCCTCAATGTGAATGCTGGTGTACACGTCCTCCTTGACCAGTCGCTGGCTGAGAAGGATGGCGTCCTCAAAGTTGTACCCGTGCCACGGCATGAACGCGACGACCACGTTCCGACCGAGGGCCAATTCGCCCTGATCCGTGCAGGGACCATCTGCAATGACCATTCCCTTGGTCACCCGCTGGCCTACATGCACGACCGGACGCTGATTGACGCAGGTGCCGTTGTTGGATCGCATGAATTTCAAAAGGTCATAGACATAGATCCCCTTCTCGGGATCGGTCTTCAGCCGTTTCCGGTTCTCCGGAGCCTGGCCGTTTTCATTGACGATGACCTGACGGGCGGTGACTGAAGCCACCTTGCCAGGACCCTCGCTGATGATCATGGCATGGGAATCTTTGGCCACCTTTGCTTCCATTCCAGTGCCCACCACGGGAGCTTCCGAAATGAGTAGAGGCACACCTTGGCGTTGCATGTTCGAACCCATCAACGCGCGATTCGCATCGTCATGTTCTAGGAAGGGAATGAGCGAAGCCGCCACCGATACCAACTGCTTGGGCGACACGTCCATGTAGTGAACCTTGTCGGGTTCGACTTCCAAAAACTCGCCGCGGTAGCGGACGGAGATCCTGGGGGAGGTGAACTTTCCGTGACCGTCGATGGCGGAATTCGCCTGGGCCACGATGAAGTTTTCTTCCTGATCTGCGGTTAGAAAATCAAGATCCTCCCGCACTTTGCCGTTTTCCACTTTGCGATACGGCGTCTCAATGAAACCAAATTCATTGATCCGACCGAATGTCGAAAGGCTGGAGATCAGGCCGATGTTCGGCCCTTCCGGCGTTTCGATCGGGCAAATCCGCCCGTAATGGGACGGATGCACGTCGCGCACTTCGAATCCCGCGCGTTCGCGGCTCAGACCCCCCGGTCCGAGGGCCGAGAGACGGCGTTTATGCGTCATCTCGCTGAGCGGATTCGTCTGATCCATCAATTGGGAGAGCTGACTCCTGCCGAAGAAATCGCGGATCATCGCGGAGAGTGCCTTCGGGTTGATCAATTTCTGCGGAGTCATTCCTTCGGTGTTTACGTCAAACAGGGTCATCCGTTCTTTCACCAGTCGTTCCGTCCGGCTCAAACCGGTCCGGCACTGGTTGGAGAGAAGTTCTCCCACGGTGCGCACACGCCGACTGCCCAAATGATCAATGTCATCCGTCGTCCCCTCGCCGAGGCGAAGGTTGATCAGGTAACTGGTGGCGGCGACCACATCTTCACGAGTGAGGACGCGGGTGAGCAGGTCGGTCTGCAGTCCAAGCTTTTGATTCAGCTTGTGGCGTCCGACACGGCCGATGTCATACCGTTTCGGGTCGAAGAAGAGACGCTTGAGCAGCGCTTTGGCATTCGTCACGGTAGGCGGATCGCCGGGACGCAACCGCCGATAGATTTCCTTGAGGGCGGACTCGGTATCCTTCGACGGATCCTTCTTGAGACACTTGAGAATCGTGTCGTCCACGCGGATGTCCACGACCTCGACGGTTTTCAATCCCAGGTCCAAGAGTTGG
>CAIVGD010000366.1 GCA_903905395.1 uncultured Verrucomicrobiota bacterium | reverse complement strand
TCGCTGACTGTCGCCACCACCGTGTACACCCCGGCATTCGTCGGTGCCGTTGCCGATAAATCATAGGTCACATTCACCAGCGTGCTCGGTGTCGTGCTCGCACTCAACGAGTGAGCCGTCCCATCGTACGTCACCCCAGTCGATCCGCTGAACGTCGGGGTCAACGTCGCCTTGTTCACCGGCACACTCACCGTGGTCGTCGCAGTGTTGTAGTTCGCCGTGTCGGCCGGGGTGAAGGTCACGCTTTGATTTGCGCTCCCAGCACTGGGGGCTGTGCTTTTCGTGGTAAACGCGAACGTTCCGGATGTGGACGCTGTCCCCCCCGTCAATGTGGAGTCATTCAACGTCTGACCGTAAGTAATCGAGCTCGCCGATGGGGCCACGCTGATCGTTGGCGTGGTCTTGCTCACTACCGCAAGAATTTGGCTGACCGCCGTGGCGGCGTTGTAGGTAGCATCGCCCGACTGCCGAGCCGTGATGGTGACCGTGCCGTTCGTGCTGAAGGTCGCAGTGCTACCGCTGATGGTGGCCACGTAAGAATCGGAAGAGTAAAAACTCACAACAATACCATTTGTCGCGCTTGTGCTGGCGACCAGAGATAGCGACACGCCAACAGAGAATGGACCCGTCGGAGCCGGGAATGTAATCGTCTGATTAATCTTTCCAATTTCCTTTGTGGGAACCGAGGTGCCGGTGACGGCGTTGGTACTGCCGATTCCCAGTTGGCCGCCTTCGTTCAGCCCGCTGGCCACCAGACTTCCCGAGGAATCTAACGCGAAGGTTTGATAACTTCCCCCCGCAATGTCCTGGGCTCCAAAAAGGTTGGTGACCTCGGTGGGGGCGAAGACTGCGTACGGACTGACAGTGGTGGCATAGCCTAGACCCAATTCCCCGTACCGATTATAACCCCAGCCATACACCTTGCCGTTCTCGGCAATGGCGTGAGCCCGGTCCAACCCTGTGACCAGTTTTTTAATCACCGTGCCCGCTGGAAAAGTAAGAGCGGTGGGCGTACTGGTGTAGGTCACCGTGCTGGGTAATCCCAATTGTCCGACGCTGTTCAAGCCGCAGGCATACACTTGCCCGTTAGTGCCGAGCAGAAGGGTGTGTTTGTCCCCTGTGGCAATCTGCTTCATTGCTGGAATTCCCGTAATCTGTCTCGGCGCGTAGGTGCTGGCGATGGTGGCATAGCCCAACTGGCCACTGTTGCCTCGGCCCCAAGCGTAGACATTTCCAGCAGAGTCGAGTGCCAGAGTGTGCTCCGTTCCAGCGCCGACCGCTTTGATCGTCACCCCAGAGAAGTTAGAAACGAGCATCGGCGAGCGGATGACCGTTTTGTTTGTTACGACGCCCACTTGACCCGACATATTGTCGCCCCAGGCAAAGAGTCGGCCATCGGCTCCCAAGGCGAGACTGTGGCGGGCTCCGGCGGCAATGGCTATGAGATTGGTCGGAAGATTGCTGGTGACTTGGGTGAAGCGGGTGGCGCCGGTGTTCGTCAGCCCGAGTTGCCCTTGGGCATTGGTTCCAGCGGCGTAGATTTTTTTGACTCCGGAAATATTTTGTAAGATGAGACTGTGGGAGGATCCTGCGGCTACCGCATAAATGTCCGAAAACAGATTCCCGTCGGATCCGACAACTTTGGTTCCACTAAGGACGGGGGAAGCGGTGTTGCCCAAACCGCAACGACCGTCGCTGTTCACTCCCCAAGCCAGCGCGTTGCTGCCCGGGGTTGGCAGATAGAGTGTGTGATTCCAGCCAGCGGAGATTTTTACAGGACCATCGAAAGCGTCAGATGGATTCAAAACCAAAGCAGTCTCTTGCGCGTCGGTTAGTCCATCCCCGTCGGTGTCTACCGCTGAAGCAAGCAAAGGAATTCCAAAAGTTAAAAGAAAAAGCCCAACCCGCAGCCTGCCCAATTTTAGGACTGCTGGGCACAACCGATCCGTACGGGCCTTGGCCTTACCTATTCCCACAACTGAAAACGTACACGCTTTTGGACTAATTTCCATCTGAATGTTCAATTCAGACAAGGATTTATGAAAAAAGTAGAGTTGGCCGGCCAAGTTGTAAATTATTGATGGGCAATATGTTTATGGGTCTGATTTTATGCGGTTAGAATTTGCCTTAAAAGATTGGCCTGTAGCTAGTTGCACATGTTCCCACAAAATGCTTGGAGTTAGCGAGTTGGGGAACCGCCTCGTGCGTCCCTACCCACGTTCAACTTCGATCGCTGTGCATTGTGCACCGGTAGGGACGACCAAAGGTCGTCCTAGTTCTTTCCAGATGGGAAAGAACGTAAACGAGCCTCAATTTTTACCACTTCATAACCCCAGCCCCGCCTTGGCGGGCCTGGGTGGACGCTCTCTCCGCATTCGCGTAATCACGCGTCCCTACCTTAGCTTCGAACCTCGAAATTCCCATCTTCCATCTGCGATCTCCCATCTCTGCTTCTCTCTATTAAACTGGCGGCCCCCACCTTCCGGCTTTTACTCTTACAATTTCAGCACATTCACCTTGCCGGGCTGAGGGATCCCGCCGTTGTTGGCAATATCCAGGAGATTCGTGCCATACGCCGCTGTCAACTGGGCTTGGCTGCTGATATCAAACGTGTTGTTTCCAATCGCGAAGGTGTTTGCCCCGGCAAAATTCGCCCGGCCATCCACCACTGCGCCACCGAAGGTGGGATTCACCAGACCTTCCCGCACATACATATTGATCATCCCGTTGTTGCGGATCACGGTCATGAAGGAGTTTTGCACGAGAATCGTCTGCGCCCGAATGGTGATCGCGTTCATCGCCACCATCGTGGCGTTGTTCAAGGTGACATTCTTCGCCGCGAGATCGATCTGAGCGGCATCCACCATCTTGCTTCCCAAGGTACCCGTCAGCGTACTGTCGAGGGCGCTGGCCAATTTGGCGGCAACGGGAAGATTGCCGGTGAGCGTCATATCCCCCGCCAGATTTCCGGACGCATCGAGGGCCATCATCTGAATTTTGGCATCGGCGTTCACCGCCGCTCCCGCCAACTCCTTGATCTTGAAATCGCGGACCGAACTGCCGCTGAGGAGAACCCGACCCACCCTGCCCGTGGCAACACTTTCCAGCTTGGTTTCCGCAAAATTACGGATGGTCACATTCCGCATCTCCAGCGAATCGCCCGTGCGAATCACTGCGAGGCTACCCGCGGTCGGTGTGCCGCCCGTGGTCGAGGCATCGATCCTCACCTGCTGATCAGTGGCCGTGGTCTCGCTTGCGCCCATCACGGCACCCATCTGCACCTTCCCTTTCGCTTCTGCTGTGAATCCGTAGCCATTGGCCACCGAACCCCCCACATCTTTGATCGTCGCCGCTCTCAAAAGGATATCTCCGCTGGTCTGTATTTCGACTTTGGCCCCGTTGGCGTTCAGCTCTAAACCCCGCGCCATGAAGCCTCCCGT
Organism: uncultured Verrucomicrobiota bacterium; assembly: GCA_903905395.1. Lineage (GTDB taxonomy): Bacteria > Verrucomicrobiota > Verrucomicrobiia > Methylacidiphilales > Verrucolacustridaceae > Verrucolacustris. The sequence continues at coordinate 7,034 of CAIVGD010000366.1, read as the reverse complement.
ACCTGCCGCGAGGTTGAAATTTGTGGTCCCGGCCCCGCTCAAGTTAAGAGTAACCGCAGAAGCCAGTGTTCCACCCTCATCACTCCAAACCGGAAAGTTCTCAAAGGGTGAAATAAAATCGCCGAAGGAATCGACAAACGATCCATCCGCCGAACTCCAAATCGGAAGGTAAGAACTGTTGTTCACCTGATAATTATACAAGAGGGAAGTTGTTGTACTCAGCCCGGTCCAAGCTCCCCCTGTCGTTCCAAACTCCAGTTTGTTGGCGAATACCACCACTTCGGTGTGGGTGCCCGAAGGAGCGGCCAGAGTCACCGAACCAGGGGCGGCTGTGAATTTTTCTGCCGCAAAGAAGTCGTACTTTTGGGCAGTGTAGAGTTCAATCGAAGTGCCGCGTGCAGAAAGTTCTCGGGTGTTACCCACGCTGGAATCGGCAAAAAATTTCGCGGGGCCCGTCGTCACCCCGGTCGCCTTGCCGGTGAAGTAGAAAAAGGCATCCAGGGCGGCGAGATCTGCGGCCGACTGGCTATTGATAAAACTTCTCACCGGATTTGCGGCTTGGATGGTGGCCGGCACGAAAAGTCCGCTGGTTGCAGTTGCGGTAAACGAGCTGGATACGGCGCTGACCGTATAACTGGCCAGACCAAGGGAGGGGTCGGTGGATAAAGCATATCCAGGAAACATTACTTGCGGATCCGCACTAAAGGTCGCGGAAAGCGCACCTTTAGGGATCACGACGCTTGCAGGTAACCCAGTGGCGCTCACAGGCAAGCCTGTAAGTGTCACCGTCATATCAGCAAAGGCCGCATGATCCAAGGTTACCGCACCCAAACTGCCGGCAAGCCCCAGTGTCAGGCTCGACGGAGGTAGCAAGCTCAGGGATGAAAATTGGCCCGCAAGCTGGCCAATCAAGCTTACTGGGGAGCTCACAATCGCAGGCGACGATGCGGGCTGGGTTTGCGCTGGGGCTGAAAATGTCGGAGACACAGCGATCGGAGTCGCATCCCCTCCCGCCGCCGTTGAGATATCCAAATTATCCGGCACGCTCGCCACTTTTGTATCCGTCTGGCCTCCTAGCCCTCCCTCCTCCTTCTTGGCCACCGCCTCCTGCTTGATCTCTTCTTTTACCACTGCCTTGGCTTCGGTCTCGGGCTTGGGCGACCCCACCAAAACATCGCCGTCCGACTTCACCGCCACGATTTCCACTCCGAGTGATTCCATCTTTCCTTCCGCAACCTTGGCCTGTTGCACTTCAACCGTGGCTTGAATTTTTTCGGCTGAAGGCAGGGGTTTCTCAAAGTCCCAAATGAGCGGAGTCGATTCCACCATTTTCTTCACATCGATATCAAAAACTTGGACCGGCCTGGGTTTTTCTTCAGGAGTTCCAGTGTTTTCACCTACACTCGTGCCGGCAGGGCCCGCCCCTTTTTCTACGCCACCGGTCTCCCCGCTGGCGATTCCTACGGATGCGGCTTGGCCGGGCTTGATCGTGGTGGTGACCCCACCGCTGGTGATTTTCATCGGAGAACCTTCCAGCAAAACGAACATCGCCTTGCCACTCGCATCGCGACTGGCCAAGAAGGTGGTGCCGGTGACCGCGGCCGTCACCCCACCACAATCCACCGTCGCCCCACCATTGCCCGGAGGCGTATTGATGAGAATCGTTCCCCTATCCAACGTCACCAACCGTTCCTTCGATTGAAAGGAGAACATCGTGTTGGCTCCCATCCGAGTGATCGTGCTGTCGCCAAAGGTGAGTTCAGCCATCGAAGCGGCCGCCGTGTTCACTTTGGAGTGCTCATGAATCGTCTCATTCGTCTTAGCCCGAGCCGGTCCATTGCCGGAATCGTGCTCCACGATGTTTTTCACCGTGGTGATCTCTGCTTCTTTCAGTTCCACCGCCGCAAGAACCGAAACTCCACCCAAACCAAGAAAGAAGGAGAAAATGAGGGACGGAATAAGTCTACGCCAATTCATACGGGTTGCATCTTTGACCACCCCCCAGCCAAATGGTTCAAAATATGGAGGGGTGACTGGAAAAACAGATGCATTTAAATAACATACACCTAAGTTGTTGCAAGTCAATATTACCTCCTGTTCAAATATCTTTTAATCAATAACTTGTGCAAATAATCAATCCGTAGTGGTTTAACTATTTATTTACCACCATATGTTGTGGTGCAGATCGCTAGCGATGGCGGGCAGGCATGCCCGCCCTACAATCACGCACAGCTTCCTACTCCGACTTCAACTTAATCTTAAACTTAAACTTAAACTCGCGGTTCTCCGCATCCCTTAACCCCTGAATCCCTTAATCCCTTCCTACGCCACCCGTGCCACTTGCCACCAGAAAGCGGCCGCGGCGGCGGAGAGAAGAGAAAGCTCGGGAAGATACCAGGCGCAACCAAAACAAAGTCCGGTGCACCCCGCCCCAGCCAAGGCGGCCAGCAAAGCCAGGGGACTACGCATGACTCGTCACCGGCCTCCAGACCAGCTCCAACTCCAACCGCCGCCGCAAAGACGCCAACGCGTCCAGTCCCCGGCGCAGATTCCCTTCCGTTGTTTCCCCGCAGTGACAGCAACGCGCCCCCGTGGCTTCCCAGTCCGCCAGGTTCGTGTCCTCCCCGCAGGATCGGCAGTGCATCAATGTTTCCATACTTCGTGTCCTCCTTTTTTCTTGCGTGATCCTGACATACCGGGTAGGACATAAAGCGTCCTATGATAAAGAAGTCTTCAGCCCTCCCCGGAGGCCATAGCCGCCCCCCTTTGGAACGCATGCAACGCCTCCACGACCTCCTGTCCACCCATCAGGTGGTAAACTGCCAAAAGCTGGGGCGCGAGTTTGAGATCTCCTACAAAACCATCCAGCGTGACCTCGATTTCATGCGGGACCGGCTAAACCTGCCGCTCGAGTACGATCCCACCCGCTACACATTCCGCTACACCGAGGCGGTCGAATCCTTTCCTCTCCTTCAAGTGAGCGAGGGGGAGATTCTCGCCCTCTTTGTCGCTCAAAAGGTGCTGGCGCAGTACCGGGGCACCCCCTTCGAAAAAACCCTCGGCACCGCTTTCCAGAAATTAACCGGGGCCCTAAAGGAAACGGTCAGCTTCGATTTGGGCGAGTGGGGCTCCGACTACTCGTTCCGCGTCACGGGCGCATCGGCGGCCGATCTGGAAACTTTCCGCCTGCTGGCCCGGGCGATTGTCCAGCGGCAGGAGATATCCTTTTCCTACCACTCCCTCCGGGCAGCCAAGCCTGAAACACGGAGTGTCCACCCCTACCATCTGGCGAACATTGACAACGCTTGGTACCTCTTGGCGCACGATCCGCAACGGGGCCAGATCCGCACTTTTGCCCTACCCCGCATCCGCGCTCCACGGACGACAAAAAAAACATTTGATCGTCCCAGGGGATTTTCCGCAGAAAAAGAGTTGAAAGGCGGGTTTGGTGTTTTCTCCGGAACGGCAAAATACCAGGTGCGCATTCGCTTCGATTCGTTTGCTTCTCGACTCGTCCGGGAAAGGGACTGGCACCCCACCCAAAAAATCAGGGAAATCAAAGGCGGCGGTCTTGAACTGGAGATGACCTTGGGCGCATTGGAAGAGATCGAGCGCTGGATCCTCAGTTGGGGTGATCACGCAAAAGCCATCGGCCCCAAACTTCTGACCGATTCCGTAGCCAAACGGATTCGATCGATGGCTCATCTGTATCGCTAGTTTCTCACCTATAAATTCATTGTATCCCGTTTGGTATAAGTAGCTCTCTACAGATTGTAGGGGGGCCTCCTTTTTGTTATTATTATAGGTTGGTGAAAAAGGCTCCTAGCCAGCTTATTCCTCTCCGGTGGGGTCTGCCCAGATTATGGGCAGTAACCTCTATGCTCCTTTGCGTAAACACCGCCTCTCTTTGGGCTCAAGCGCTTCCCGGAGCGGTTTCCCAACAAGCGGTTACCGATGCCCAAGCCCAACAGGATCGCGAGCGGCAAAAACAGCAGGCGCTCCAAGCGCAACCGGGGGGAAAATCGCCCGTGGAAGTCACCGCCGTCTCCGACGATCTGGGCTCGATGCAGTTAATGAAGGAGGTCCCGAATCTTCCCTTTGCCCGCCTTCGCGTTGACCAAACCTATAACTGGCTCTCCAACGCCAATTACGCGAAGAATTCCCAGAACGTCGTCGCTGCCTTCCAGTCGATCTCCTCCATCGAGGCGGCATGGGCTCCCACCATTGTCAGTATGCCTGGCTACGAAAGTTTCTTTCCAGAGATCGGTTGCCGCACCTCTTTCTTTAACTACTTCAACCAGGAGGAACCGTCCCAGGGGAACAACGGGTTTGGCACTTACGATATCGGCCTGGCCCAGGACTTCGTCCTCGCCAACATCTTTTTACGAGGGACGAAACAGGTTACCGATGAACTCAGCGTGGGCCTATCCGTGGATGTGAACGGATATTTCTATCTGAACGATCCCTCGGAAAGAGTGGTTGTGGCCGGCGTGGCGGATAACAATTTTCTAAACGAAATCGCCGCCGCCTACTCCGCCAACTATTTTCACGTCTTTAGCGACAAGCAGGCGGTGGCCCTGAGTTGGCGGGCCTCCTACGTCTTCTCCAACCCCACCTACTTCAGCCGCACCGACAACAGTCTGACGGGAACCTATTTCCTCAATCTGACCGATCAGATCAGCCTCAGCCCATTCGCCTCCTACCGCATCGCCTACTACACCGATGCCACGAGCGCGCCCCAGACTCAGGACTACAACGATCAAGGAGTGGCCACCGGATTCGCTAATGGTTTTTCACAACGACTCGACCAACAGTTCACGCTGGGCATTGGCCTGAACTTTGCCCTGACACCCCAACTTTCCACGGGCCTCAATTTCAACTACTCGAAAAGCGATAGCACCAGCCAGATCGCCGAGACTGGCGACTTCACCAACCTGTCCGCCGGGGCCAACTGGTCGATGACCTACAAATTTTCCGAGCAAGAATTTGTCGTGCCGGATCCCTCCGATTGCCTCGGGCCTTACGTCCGCACCGATCTCGGCTTCGCCTTCGTCAATAATCTGGAGAGTTCGCAAACCCTATCCGGCGCCATCCTCCCCGGCGTGAGTGGCACCTTGAGCAACCCGTCCATCTCCATCAATCCCGGCCTGCGATTCGACGTCGCCCCGGGGTTCAACTTCACCGATTGGCTGGGGGCGGAACTTTCCGGCGGCATCACCTACAACGGCCTCGACCACCTCAACGGCAACGGGACCCTGACCCTCGATGGCGGTACGGAAACCATCGGCGATGGCGGACTCTCCCTCACCGGTCGTTACATTCAGGTTCCCGTTCTGGTCTCCTCCGTCTTCCGCTGGCCGGGCAAAGGCCGCTGGAAGCCCTTCATTTCCACAGGATTTGGGATGGCCTACACGCAGTTGCAGATCACCCAAATCGATAATACTCAGACCTCCGACCAGTTCGTCGAACAGTACTCCCCCGCCTTTTCGGTGGGATCCGGCTTTCTCTGGCAAATTTCCGATGCCGTGGACTTCGATGTGATCTATAAGCTTCTCGGTGTGATCAACCCCGCCTATTCTGGTTTCCAGCCCGGCGTGATTCTCTCCAACGCCGTCCAGTTTGGAATCAATGTCCGCTTCTGACCTCACCGCCCGGGTCGTCCACCTCAACTCCCGCCTCCGCGGGGGCGGCACCGATAACCAGTGCCTCGCCCTAGCCCGGGGCCTCACCGAGCGGAGTTGGACCGTCGAAGTGGCTGGCCCAACCGATGCCCCTCTCTCCTATGAAACTCAAAAATTACCATTCTACGCTCTGCCGCGTTTCCGCCCCCTGCAGATCCTATCCCTCGCCGGCGTTCTCCGGAACACACGGGCCCGAATCATCCACGCACATCATGGGGACGATTACTGGACCGCCCTCCTCGCCGCCAGCCTCGTCACACCCCGGCCCATCGTCGTCTTCTCTCGTCATCTGGCGAAAAGTCCGCGCGCGCAGGCCAGTCGTCGCCATCTATTTGTCCGGGCAGACGCGGTCATTGCTGTCTCCGGGTTCGTCGCGCACGTTCTGCTCCAAGGCCATGATGATCCAGCATCCCCCGTGCCGGAACGGCATCACCGCCTGCCCTGTCGAATCGATCCCTCGAAAATCCACGTCATCCACACGGGGATCGCCACCGATCGCTTTCGACCCAGAGAAGCCGCTTTCACTGCCGATGCCCGACGAGGCCTGAATCTTGGCGATAAAGAGTTCATCTTCGGTGTGGTGGGAGGATTCGACCTGCCGGTCGGTAAAGGCCAGCGCATCTTTCTCAAAGCGTCCCAGGAAGTGATGCGACGCCTGCCCAACGCGCGCTTTCTTCTAGCCGGCTCAGGGAACATGGATGCGATCCTGCGGGACGATATCCGCCACCTAGGTCTGGAGGAACGAGCCCGCCTCGTGGGGCAACAGCCCGATCCAGTTTCCCTGCACCATGCACTCGATTGTCTGGTGCACCCACAGATCGCAACCGAAGCTTTTCCCTCCGTCGTGCTGGAAGCCCATGCCTGCGGCCGGCCGGTCATCGCCTCGGAGCTGGATGGGATTCCTGAAGCTTGGGCAATCGGCGGGATGGGACATCTGGTGTCCGCGGGCGCAGCCGGCGAGCTGGCTCGGGCCATGATCCGGCAAGCGGAAAGCCCGGCGCCGTCCGCCACCGAGCAAGCGGAGGCCCATACCCGCGTGCAGGCTCAGGCCTCCCTGCCTGTACAGGCGGAACGGGTGGGTGATCTGTATCGGCGGTTAATGGCTGGGCGCGGAAGACCGTGAGTTTAAGATTAAGTTGAAGTCAGAGGGGAAGGATTCCGTCCCTACCAAAGCTTGAGGTTGGCGGTTTTTTATCCCATCCTTCTTCTCCGATGCCCATCTACGAAAATGTACTCGCCACCGTCGGTCGCACCCCACTGATTAAACTTCAACGGGTTTCGGCCGGCCTGCCAGCCACCGTCGCCGTGAAAGCCGAATTCTTTAACCCGCTGGGTAGCGTTAAGGACCGGATC
>CAIVGD010000365.1 GCA_903905395.1 uncultured Verrucomicrobiota bacterium | reverse complement strand
GAAGATGGGGAAATAGTTTAAGTTTAAGTCAGAAGAGCTGAGAATTGAGGGCTAAGGTAGCGGCGACATCTCCGAGGTCGCCTAACTGGACGATGGCAGGAAGTGCGAAGGTAAGAACTGCCGCCGGAGTGGGGCTTATTCTTCCAACAATTTTAAAAACGTCTCGATCTCGCCCGTGGTGTTCGAGACATGGGGCGAAACGCGGAGCAGGGTTTTTCCGGTGTGTTCCTTTCTCCAGGAGACCTGAATGCCCGCCTTTTCCATTCTTCGGCGGGTTTTGTCCCATCCTTCGGGCGGTTCGATCAGGCTGGTTATCACCCGGTTCTCTTCCTGGTCCCCCCCGTAGATGGCCAAGCCCTTTCGCCGAGCCCCTTCCCGAACTTGGCGGGCAAGATCGAGCACGTAGGCCGATACCTCCCGGGAACCCAGTTCATGCAAAAGTTCCAGCGAGGCCCGCATCCCCTCGATTCCAGGCAGGTTGAGACTCCCCGGCTCATATCTTCTTCCTCCCTCTTCCATCACGATCCGCGGTTGGGCTAGGAATTCCGGGCTGACGACATTCCAGGAGCCGAGCAGAGGAGGATGGAGTTGATCCCAGACTCGGCGTCGCACCATGAAGACTCCGGCGCCAGTGGGCCCGAGCATCCACTTATGTGCGTCGGCGGCGAGAAAATCGGCCTCGGCCCACTCGGTGGGAAGAACTCCCAGCGTCTGAATGGCATCGAGACAAAGAAGAATTCCACGGGCCTTCAGCTCTGGCCCGATGATGGAAAGCTCGGGCTGGAGTCCGCTGAGGTAGTGGGCGGTGGCCAGGCTGACGAGTTTGGTTTTGGCGGTGAGCGCGGGTCGTATGGTTTCCCAGCGGATTGGTCCGCCGGGTTGTCGCAGTAGGGGCACGGGACGGACTCCCCGCCTCGTCAGATCCATCCACGGGTAAACATTGGCGGGATAATCGAGCGGGTCGTAGAGCACCTCGTCGTCTTCCTGCCACGCGATGCCTTGGGCGACCAAACCCAGTCCCAGTGCCGTGGGGCCGAGGAGAGAAACCTCGTCCCAGGCACAGCCGATAAATTTCGCGGCGATCTCGCGGGTTCGTCGGACGCGGGACCAGGCTTCCTTGTTTTCTTGGCGGCCGGCGGCGGCCTCGGCGGACCAGTGATCCATCGCCTCGCGGGCGGGCCCGGTGATGGGGGCGACAGCGGCGTGCGCGAGAAAAATCCCCTCGCGGGTGACGGGAAAAAGCCGGGCGCGTTCCCCGGGATCGGCCCGCACCGCGGCGAGCCGCGGCCCGCTTGTCTTCTTCAGTCGCTCAACTCCACGTTCCAGTAGGCCAGATCGAGGAAGTGTCGCCAAGTTTCCGGTCCATTGCGGGAAATTTGCACGTTGAGGAATGTGCGCAATTTCGGCCGTTTGGGTTGGCGGATCAATTTCATGGAAGCCCCCAGGGGGCGGCGGTTGCCCTTGCGGGTGTTACAGGGGATGCAGGAGCAGACAACATTTTCCCATGTGGTCGTGCCCCCATGATCCCGCGGGATGACGTGATCGAGATTCAGATCGCGCCTCTCCTTGATTTCCCCGCAGTACTGGCAGGTAAAGGAATCCCGCTCGAAAATGTTCTGCCGGGTGAGCTTGACCTCTTTTTTGGGAATCCGGTCGAAGAGCATGAGGACAATGACGCGGGGAATCCGGATCCGGAAGCTTATGGTGTGAAGGGAGTCCTCCCCTTCGTAATCCTGGCTGAGATCCCTCCACCGATTGAAGTCGAAGGTGCGGAAGTCGTCGCCCTTGCCATTGCCCTCGACCACCTGGGCATGCCCCATGTAGAGCAGGCTGAAGGCCCGGCGGACGGAGCAGATGTGCACCGCTTGCCAGAAACGATTCAGCACCAAGACCCCCTGAGGGATGGCCATGTCCATAAGGATCTTGTTTAGACGGAACAAAGTTATCGTCAACGAGGCTGATTTCTCTTGATCCGTTCCCTGTTTCATCGCCTAATTCCCCCCCATATTCATGAAGTTCTCCAAATGGATCGTCCTCTTGGCCTGCATCAGTTGGCTCATTCCGGTTTCCGGACATTGCGCCGCGTCGCCGCAGGATGATTACCTGCAGATTTACGTCCTGATCACAGAGGGGGATAAGCTGGCTACTGGAGGACAAAATTCCCAAGGACGGGAAAAATACGAAACCGCCCTGAACCGTTTGGAAAAATTAAAAAACGAAAATCCCGAGTGGGAACCCACCATCGTCAAATATCGGATCAAATACCTGAACGAAAAGTTGGACGCGATGAAATCGGCCAAGGAGACCACCCCTGCTCCTTCTTCAGCTGCCAAAACGGCCCCGGCCAGCACCACCCTTCCTCCCACCGCTACGGAAAAGCCTGCCGCCGCGCCGCAAAAAACCGAGGCTCCTTCCGCCCCGGTGCAGGCCGCCGCTCAGGTCGCCGCAGACGACCCCTCCGCCCTCCGCCAGAAGATCATCAGCTTGTCCGGCGAACTCGAATCGGCCCGGACCGAGTTACGGCAGGCCAAGAGCGACCTGGATTCGGCGGTCTCAGAAAAAAAACAGCTTCAGGAAAAACTTTCCACCGCGGCCGCACCCGATGCCAATGTCGCCAAACTCCAGGACGAGAACACCGCCCTGCGCACCAAATTAACCACCGCCGAAGAAACCCTGAAAAAGGCCGCCGGAGGGGAAATCGCCGGGGAGATGTCTTCCCTGCGGGGTCAGGTGGATGCCCTAGAGAAAAAACTGGCCGAGGCCAACGGCAAGTCGGCCGAACTTTCCCGAGCCAACGACGATTATAAAAAGCAGATCACCAGTCTGACCAACCAACTCCAGCAAACCGGCACCGCTGGAAAATCGGATGCCACACTGGCCAAGGAGAACTCCATGCTCCGTGGAATTCTGGATAGGCAACTGAAGGAACAGGCCCGTCGCGAGGCCGCGCGCCGACTCGTGCTCGATGAGTTCAAAAATCTGGCCGTCTCCACCGAGGCCTTGAAAAACCAGATGGAAGTGTTGAGTTCGCCCCTCGTGGCTCTGACCAACGACGAGGAGAGCCTGCTGAAAGTTTCAGCGCCTTCGTTGTTGGCACCGGAGCCGGCCGCGTCTGCGCCTTCCACCGCCCCAGCCACGGGTACGCCCACCCTCGCCAGCCCCGCCGAAAAACCGGTCAGCCCTGAAAGCTATGCGGAAAAGCCCCGGATTCCGGATGAGTTCAAGGATACTGCCGCCAAGGCCACTTCGCTTTACAACGAAAAGAAATTCGATGAATCGGCGGCCGCCTACGAGCAGATCCTCGGCAAATATCCCCAATCGATCTACGCGCTTTCCAACCTCGGGGTTGTCCGTTTCCAACAGCAAAAATATCCGGAGGCCGAGAAAGCCCTGCGGGAGGCAATCCGCGTGGCGCCGAACGACGCATTTTCCCACTCCGTGCTCGGGATCGCCCTCGTTCAGCAGGAAAAGTATGACGATGCCATCCAGGTGCTCAGCCGGGCCGTCGCCCTGGACCCGAATGACGCGAAAACCCGCAACTATCTGGGCATCTCTTCTTCCCGCAAGGGTCTGCAGGAGGCCGCCGAGCAGGAGTGCCGCAAGGCGATCGAACTGGATGAAAGTTATGGGGACGCCCACTTCAACCTCGCTGTGATCTACGCCACCCAGACGCCGCCGGCGAAAGAGTTGGCCAAGCGGCACTACAGCCGCGCCCTAGAACTCGGTGTGCCCAAAGATGCCGAGTTGGAAAAGTTGCTGAACTAAACCTGCGGGTCGACCCAAGCGGGTAGTCGGATTTCCACTTTTGTTCCTTGGCCGGGTTTGGAATTCACCCGGAGACGTCCCCCATGAGCCTCTACGGTCCGGCGGACGAGGGCCAACCCCAGCCCTGTCCCCCCCAGACGGCGCGATAAGAAAGGCTCGAAGAGACGAGCCGACACTTCCTTCTCCATTCCCCGTCCCGTATCTTGGACGATCAACACCACTTCATCAGCTCGCGCCACCACCCCAAGTTTTAGATCTCCCCCCTGGCTCATCGCCTCCAAGGCGTTGAGCACAAGGTTGAGCACCGCCTGCTCTAATTGGGAACGATCCCCGCGGATCCGAGCCGTACGAGACGCAGGTAGTTTTAAAGTCAGACGGATACGCGCCGCGGAAAGTTTGGTCCTCGTGAGCAGGGCGACTTCCTCCATAACTTCCCTGGCATTCACCTCCCCCATCTGCGGATCGGCCGAGCGGGCGAGATTGAGAATCCGATCCAGGATGCCGTTCATCTGGCCGAGTTTGGTTTCGATCAAGCTCAGATCACGCGCTTGTTCCTCGCTGGGTTTCAGGCCGCGAATCGCGGTGTGCCAGAGCATCCGGATGACCGCGAGGGGATTGCGGACTTCGTGAGCGACCTCCGCCGCCAGCATTCCGAGCGAGGAAAGGCGTTCGCGGGTGCGCAGTTCCCCCTCCGTCTGATCCAAGCGCGCGGCCAACTTGGCCCGTTTCAGCGCGGCGGCGGCCAGACCTGCCAATCCCTCGAGCAAACGAATCTCCGCGTCGGGAAATCTTCGCGACTTTTCCGTACCTACGCACAAAACCCCCACCGCTTTGTTTTTTTCCGCCAAGGGAACCGCAAAAAACGATACGATCCCCTCCTGCCGGATGAGTTCGGTGTGGGGATCCTGCGGACTCTCCGAAACGTTACTCACGGAAAAGGGTCGGCGGCGGCGCACGACATATCCGAGGGCGGTCTCGGCCGATGAGAGCGGCGGCTGGCTGCGGTACCGGCGGGATCCCCCGACACAGACCTCCAGTCGCAGTTCATTCGACTTCGGCTCGAGCAGAAATAGCGAAGCCAGATTGGCCCCGCAGAGTCGCGCCGACTCCCGAGCGACCTGAAGTAAGATGGCGGAAACGGTTTCTTCAGCTCCGATGGCCGCCCCCACCTCCGCCAAGGCGGCGGAGCGTTGACTCTCCTCCCGGGTTCCAGCCACGCGCCAAGCGAGGCGCAGCCACCCGGCCGCTTCCCGAGCTATTTCTGCCAATTCCGTTTCCTGTCCGGGATGGAAAAAGTTTTTTTTTCGAGTGCCCACCGCGAGGACGCCGAGGAGGTTGTCCCTCCCGGTGAGAGGGGCGGCCATCTCGCTACCGCCTTGGCCCAAGCCTCCTGGAATCTCGTGCAGATCCGCCCGAGCCGCCGTACCTCGGCTGGCAACCCAGCCCACCACTCCCTGTCCGAGAGGCAGATGTCTTTCCCTCACCGCTCGCGAGACCCCCACCGCCGCCTCAATCTCCAAATCCCCTCGGTTGGGATTCACCAGATAGAGAGCCGCCCTCTCCGCTCGGAATTCTTTTTGGATTCTGGCCAGAACCCGTTGCACCAGCCGCCGTGGATGCAAAAGATCCTGGGGCTGGATCCCCAGCCGCGCGGATCCCGCTTTCATCGGCTGACCACCTGCCTGAGGTGTAGCAAAAGCCGCTCGTGCCATGCCGGATCGGTCACAGGCTTTCCCTCACCATCCACCAGGCTGAAGGTATCCAACGCGGCCCCCTTCTCGGTGGTGATGCGCGCGCCGGAAATGTGCATCCCCTCGTCGGAGATCGCGCTCGTCAACGCATGGAGAAGACCCACGCGGTCGGGGGCCTCGACATGCACCAGAGTCCGGCCGGGTTCGCTCTCCGTGTCCACCCGCAGGCTGGCGGGAAAATCCGCTTCCCCGAGGGCTTTTTGCCAAAGGGTTGGTCCCTGTCCGGCGAGTCGCTCTGCCAGATGATCTTTCGTCACGCCCAACGCCTCGGTGAGGGTTTTTTCAAAAATCCCGCGATCGACCCGGTGACTCACCGGTTCCATCCGCTCATTACAAATCCGGAAGGTGTCGACCACCACGTCGTCGCTTCGCGTGAAAATGTTCGCCCGAAGAATGTTCAGGCCGGCGACGGCAAAGCTTCCCGCAATCTTGCAAAAAAGTTTCTCCCGGTTCCACGTGACCACCAGCACCTCGGTGCTCCCCTCCTCGGGTTGGTCCGCCCACTCCACCAAGGGCACCAGCGCATCCGGGCCTGAGACGCGGCGCTCCAGAAAACTGTGCACTGCACGGACATGCCGTGCCACCAAATCAGCCGGACATTGCCGGAGATAGGACGGACCCATCCGGTCCAGATGGATCTGCACTTCCTCTTTGTTAAATTCCCCGGCGAGAACGGCTTTCACCTGCTCGGCCCGTCCCACCCTTTTCTGCTCCTCCGCGCGCAGGAACTCGTCCTCCCCCGCCAGCATTTGTTGCGTTCTGCGGTAGAGATCCCAGACGAGCAGTTCCCGCCAGTACGACCAGTTGTTCCGCCCCGCCACGGCGCGGACATCCGCCGCAGAGATGAGCATGAGCAGGTCCAGTATTTCCTCATCCTGCACAATCCGAGCCAGAGCCCGAATGGTTTCCGACTCATCGAGATTCTTCCGGGCGAACGTTCCCAGCGTCGTATGATGATCGACGAGAAAGGTCATGAGACCGAGTTCCCTGCCACTAAAGTGAAACCGTCGTGCCACCAGAGCGGCATTCACCGCCCCCATCTCCTCGTGATTCCGGGATAATTCCGCCTTCCCCGTGTCATGCAGAAGCACGGCCAGAGCGAGGATTTCCGGAACCTCGACCCGGGCGTACAGCTCCGCGTACTTCCGCAGATCCGGCTCGTCGGAGTGGAGCATGGCATCCAACTGTTCCAGACATACCAAGGTGTGTTCATCGGCGGTGTAGCGGTGAAAGAATTCGTGCTGGACCAGACAGGTCAGCGGGGCGAACTCGGGGATCATCCTTCCGAGCACCCCGTTTTCATGCATCAGCCGGAGGATGCGGGCGACCTTGCCCTTCTGCCGGAGAATATGAAGGAAAGTCTCCTGCACTTCTTTTTGTTGAACCAGTTCCTCCGTCAAGAGGCTGAAATTGGAGCGCAGGAGGGTGGTGAGTTCCACGCTCGGAACCGAACCCTGATCTTGAAGGATGCGGAACACCCGGATCATGCGGGCGGGATCTTGGGAAAAGACCTGTGGGTTTTCCGCACCCAACTCGGCCCCCGTGAGCACGAAGCCATCCGCCGCCCTCCGAGTCCCCTTCCATCCGGAAAAAAAGGACCAGAGGCCACGCGGTTTGCCAGTTCTCTGTTGGCAGAGTCGGGTGGCTGCGGGATTGCAGATCAGGTGGATCGCCTGCATATGGCCGTAAACCTCACGCATGAGTGCCTCGCTTTTCCGCAGGATATTCGGCTGGGGATATCCCATGACCACCGCCAGTTCCCCCTGCAAACGTAGGGTGAGGACATCCCCTGGTCCGCCCTGCAGGTTGTGCAGCCACTCCCGCAGGGTGATGAGAAAGGCAAAAGCCCTTTGCGCTTGAGCGGACTCCGCCACGCCCAGCCAGCCCTTCTGTACCAACTCCTCCAGCGTGCCTCCCTCCCCGCACATTCGGCCCACCCAGCGTAGATTGTGAAAATCCCGGAGTCCTCCCACGCCCGTCTTGATGTTCGGCTCTTGGACAAAAACTGTTTTCCCCTCCTTGGTGTGGCGCGAACTCTGATTCTCCAGTCTCCACGATAAATACTCCTCGACGTGGCGGGTCTGACTGCGGCGGGTGTACTCCGTCTGAAGTTTTTTCCACAGCCGTTCCGATCCGGCGAGACGGCGGGCATCCAGCAACGCCGTCTTGATCAACGGCTCCGCTTCCGCCCGCTCGATCGTCTCGGGGATGGTCCGGCAAGCATGCCCCACCTTGCAACCGATATCCCATAGCACGTAGAGGATCTGCTTCACCACTTCCTCGGCCGCTTGGTTCGAAGTCCCTTCCCGGATAAAGACGAGATCGATATCACTGGCTGGGCTCATTTCCTGACGTCCAAACCCTCCCACCGCACCCATGACCAAGCCGTGGCTGGCGACCGATCCGCCCGCCTGTTCCCACAGATGGACGAGCACCGCCGAGAGCAGTTGGGAACGCTGGTGGGCCAGTTCCAAACCCGGGATTCCGGCCCGAGCCTGTTCGGCCAATCTCTGCTGCTCGAGCTTGATGAACTGGCGAACTCTCTCCAGCCGCTCGGCGGGTGGAACCCCTGCCGCATCGGCCAGAGCCTGCTTGGTCCGTGCCAAAATTCCTTGGATCCCGGCCTCCCCCACTGCGGGGGAAGCGGGTGTGGCCAACCCGAAGCCGGACTCCGCCGTCACTCGAGAGGCTGGTCCGTGGCGGCGTTTAGGATTTTAAAGTCCTCCACATTCGCATTCGGATCCGCCTTGAAGCTGAACTGCCCGGTGGAGCGCCGTTGGAGTTGGGCGAGAAGTTCGTCGTCCTCGGTGCGCAGGCGATGCAAAACGCCAGGATGAACGGTGATCTTGATTTCATGCACATCGGGATGGGTTCGTAAAACCCGGCTGATCTCCCGCTGGATTTCCACACTCATCGTCTCGAAGGACTTCACCATGCCCTTGCCTCGGCAACACGGACACTCCATGTGCACCGCCTTGCGGATGCTTTCCTGCACTCTCTGCCGCGTCATCTCGAGCAGACCCAGCTGGGAGATCGGCAAAGTGTTGGTCCGTGCCCGGTCTCGCCGCAGGCACTGCTTGAACTTCTCGTACACGGCGATCTGATCCCGGCGAGCCCGCATATCGATGAAATCGATGACGATGATGCCGCCCAAGTTTCTAAGCCTGAGCTGGCGTGCCGCCTCCTCTGCCGCCTCGAGGTTCGTCCGGAGGATCGTGTCGTCATGATCCTTGCCACCCCGCGACTTGCCAGTATTCACGTCGATGGAAACCAGAGCCTCCGTTTCGTCCACCACGAGATACGCGCCCGACTTCAGCCAGATCTGCCGCCGCAGGGCATTCTCAATCTGCCGGTTGACTCCATACGCCTCGAAGAGTGGCTCGGGAGCCAGATGGCGTTTCACTTTGCGCAGAGACCGCTTGGAGATGGCGCCGACCATGTCGCGCACGCGTTTTTCCGCATCCTCATTGTCAACGAGCACCTCGTCGACCTCCTCGGTGAGGAAGTCGCGCACCGAGCGTTCGACCAGATCCGGCTCCTCGAGAAGCACGGCTGGGGCGTTTTTACTCCGCATCCCCTCCTCAACCTTGCGCCACTGCTCCAGCAAGAGAGCCAGATCGCGGACAAAGTAGCGGGTCTGCAGGCCTTCGCCGTTCGTGCGCAGGATCACCCCCATGCCATCCGGCACGTCGAGCTCCTGAAGAATTTTGCGCAGTCGGGTCCGTTCCGCGGGATCTTCGATTTTACGGGACACCCCGCTCATCTCCCCAAACGGCATTAGGACGAGGTAACGGCCGGGCAGACTAAGGTTGGTGGTAACTCGGGCCCCCTTAGTGCCGATCGGGCCCTTGTTGACTTGAACGATGACCTCCGCCCCTGCGGGATAAAGTCGCGGGATATCATTGCTAGTGATCCGCGGCTTGCGGCCGCGATTGCCGCGGCGCTCCACCGCCTCGATCTGTTCGTCCATCGCCGCCGGGACGGCATCCCAGAAGTGAAGGAAGCCATTTTTCTCCAGGCCGATATCGACAAAGAGCGCCTTGAGGGACGGCTCCACATTATGGACGCGCGCCTTGTAGATGTTGCCAGAGATGCTCCGATCCCCTTCGCGTTCGATGGAGAACTCCTCCACCACTCCGCCCTCTAGGAGGGCCACCCGCTTCTCCAGTGGCTCAACGGAGAGGAGCAGACTGCGGCGCTCCTCCTTCGATTTGACTCCGAACATACGTTTAATCTTTTCCAATATCATGATTTGGTTTCCTTTCCCGGGGCGCGGTTTGGGTTCAACCCAACTGCCGCTGCCTCCAGATACTTTGCATCAATCCCATCGCGGCCATACACACGGCCAAGAAGGTTCCTCCGTAACTCACAAAAGGAAGGGGAATGCCGGTGATGGGTACCACCTTGATCGTCATTCCCACGTTGATGAAAAAATGTGTGAAAAGCATTCCGAGCACGCCCCCAGCGAGCACCCGTCCCGTAAAATCCGGGGCGCGCCATCCAATCCAGGCGATGCAGAGAAGCAAAGCGGACTGGCCGAGAATTAGCGCCGCCCCCCCGAAAAACCCCCCTTCCTCCCCAAGCACGGAAAAGATAAAATCGTTATAGGCGATGTTCTTGGGCAGGAAGCCGTAGAGGTTCTGGTCGCCGTGCAGATAGCCCTTGCCCGTCACCCCGCCCGAGCCGATTGCGATGATCGATTGGCGGATCGTCCAACCGGCACCCAGCGGATCGAGGTTGGGATCAAAAAAGGTCCGGATCCTGTTGTTCTGATAGGTCTTGAGAAAAGGCAATTCCTTGCCCATCTCGCCCACGTAAATATAAATCGCCAAAACTGCGACAAGCCCGAGCGCGGCAGGCACCATGAGGTAGCGCAGTCTGGTTCCGCCCGCAAAAAGGAGTCCGAAACACATGGGAAGAAAAACCGCTGCGGATCCAAGGTCGGGCTGTCGGAGAATGAGGATGACGGGAATCAGGGCCAACCCGAGGAGGGCGAGCACGGTGCGGAACTGCTGGATCCGATCGCGCAGTAAGACGAGGAGAGCGCAGGCGCCGGCCAGAAACGCCAGCTTCATGATCTCGGCCGGCTGAAATCCGACGGGCCCGAATCGGATCCAACTCTTCGCTCCGTTCACTTCCCGTCCGAACACCAGCACTAGAACCAGCAAAAACAACCCTGCGCCGAACCAAAACCACCCGTGGGCCACCCAGCGGTGATAGTCGGAAAAAGAAAGCACCAGAAAACAAGCCAGCCCCAACCCCACCCACGCAGCCTGCTGAATGGCCGCATTGCGCAGATCCGCCGCTTCGCTGGTGTGGGTGGCACTGTAGATTACCATGATCCCCACGGTGCAGAGCCCCACCATGATCAAGAAACTCAGCCAGTGCAGGCTCTTCCAAGAACGATTCTTGGACATCAGCGTCTCCTCAATCCGCGGCTCGCTCCGCCGCCGAATCCCTCGTCCAACCAGTTGAAAAACCCGCTCAAGCCTCCGGTATCATCGTCATCCGTACTCCCGGGAGGCTGGTACGATCCATCCGAGGCGATCACCCCGTGAAAATGTCCTACGACCGGCGCCTGATAAACCATTTGCGGAGCGACCCCTTTTTCCATCTCAAACAATTTTGCGAGAATTTCCGAAGCCAGAGGGGCGCATGTCGATCCTCCAGAGACGCCACCCTCAACCATGACGATGACCACGTACTTCGGTTCATTCAGCGGAGCAAATCCCGTGAACCAGGTGCGTGTGTCCTTCACGGTGCTGTCCCCGATCCGTGTGACGAACTGCGCGGAACCGGTCTTACCCGCCACTTCGACATCCTTTACTGCGGCGTTTTTTCCAGTTCCCTCGGTGACGACTGCGCGCAACCCCTCCCGGATCGCGGCCAGATTTTCGGGTTTGACCCCGAGATCACCGCGCTTCACCGCCGCCGGAAATTCCCGGGTGGCCCGGGTTCCGTGCTCCGTCGTCTGCCCGATCCCCTGCACCAAACGCGGTTGATAGACGGTTCCTCCGTTAGCCACGGCTGAGATCATCACGGCCATTTGCAAGGGGGTCACCCGCACATAGCCCTGCCCGATCGAAGTGTTGGCCGTGTGCCCGTCGCTCCACTTCTCCACCGCCGGCGGAGTGGGACGCGGCGCCTTGTGACCTTCGGCGACCCAAACCTCGATTTTTTCCTTGTAGGCGTTTTTCCGCTGAGCCATCCGGTTCTCCATCCACTGTCGACCCGGCATCGTGCCCGGATCCTCTCCCGACAAGACGGCGTTGCCATCGGGTCCAACGAGGAGCTCATGGCCGAAATCCTGCCCCAGCGGAAAAAGCTGAAGATCAAAAGCAAATCAAAGCTCACGCTGCTGAACGAGGAGGGCGACAGCTCCCCGCCCATCACCGTGGATGAAATGCTGG
>CAIVGD010000364.1 GCA_903905395.1 uncultured Verrucomicrobiota bacterium | reverse complement strand
GACCTCGGGCAAAGCCAGCTTGAATATTTCCTTTATCAAAAACGCAGATGGGCAACCGGAGGTGACCCTGCGTGAAGCCAAGTCGCCCCTTTCCGAAATGGAGATTGAGGCGTTCGGGCTTTCGGTGGGCTTAAAACCTGAAGGTACGGTGATGGTCAGATTTGGGGCGGACAACAAACCGAAGTTCGAAATGGATCGCACGGGTGGATCCCGTTTTCTCATGGCGGATTTGGGCAATCTGGATACGGCGGCGGGGAAGGAATTGGCGACGGACGCTGCGATCACTCCTCCGACAGGCCCATCGAAAGGGTTGATCCGCTTCCGCGAGCGATTCGCCGATTGGAAGGCGGCCAATGGCAAGGGGGGCTGGAGCAACCGACCCGGCAAGATTCTCGAATGCGGAGCGGATGCCACGGTCACCTACACGGGTCTGCCAGAACGAAAACTTCTGGACGGGGAAGCCATCCAGACTGGGGCACAAGTCAAGGTGGGTCCCACCAGTGCAGTTTCCTTTCAAAGCGGGCCGGGAATTTTCCACACGGCAATGCCGGGCACCCTATTATCCGTGGCTCCGCTTGAGGCTGGGCAAAAAGATGTGAAAGTGACCCTGCTCGAGGGGGCATTGCTGACCGATGTTTTGGTTCCTTTGACGGCTCCCCGGATTCTTGTTCTCGGACTTGGAAATGGTCTGGTGGTGCAAACCTCAAATGGCCTTTTTCAAATTTCCAAAACGGCCACGGGCGATGCCAATCTGGTTGTATCGGAAGGAGCCATTCGATTGGTGCAGGAAGCAGGAGCGGCCCAAGTCGCCGAGGTGAAGGCTGGGAATCTTCTCCGTTGGCCAACAGATAAGACGGCCAAGGCAATGGCCGCGGGTTCACCTGAAATGGCCTCCTTGGCCAAAGAAAAGCAAGATGCTCGTGAATCGCTCCTCACCGACATGGCGGAGGACGCGATCAAGTCTACACCGACCGATGCAGAGGAGATCATCCGAACGGTCTGCGAGGCAGAGGTGAAGTTGGCGCGAAAAATCGCGTCTGAAGCGGTCGAAATTCGTCCCGATCTACACGATTTGATTGCCAGGGTTTCCGGGGTGACGGACTTACCCAGTCCGGTGAATTCGGAATCTGCCACCAGTGCTTTTTCAAAGCTGGCGCAACCATGGTTACGAGGAGAACCGAGTCCGGCCAGTGCCATCGGTAAAGTTCTAAGGGTCGAAGGCAAGGCCACGTATGCCAATGGTTTGCCGTTGAGCCGGAGTATGCTTCTCAAGGTGGGTGAAGTTGTCAAAACGGCCGGAGATGGGCGTGTCCTATTCGTGGCAGCTCCGGGTGTGATCGCCGAGATCCAACCCGGAAGTGAAGTCCGGCTCGTGGAGATGAAGGGACGCTTCAGCAATGGCGAGTTGGACGAGTCCAGGGTCATTCTCCATGCGTCTCAGGGAGATGCATTCCTGTCGATCCTCCAAGGTTTTGGCGATAAAATTCAAGCTGAAGTCCGCACGCCTCAAGGCGTAGCCAAAGCAAAAAGCACAACGGGATCCACCCACCTATGAAAAAAATCATCACCACCCTTTTCACCGGCCTGACGGTCGGGTTATGTCTGTGCACTTTCGCTCAGGCAGGACAAGAACTACAGTCAGGCGAATTTACCGTGATCAAAAACAGTGTGAATCACGGTACCGGATCCACAAAAACGTCGGCCAAGATCAATGACAAGATAGACCAGACGAGCTCGGTGGGCACCGAGACAAACTCGATGGCGGAGTTGACCTTTGGCGACAGCACGATCACTCGGATGGGAGCCAACACGATGTTCTCCTTTCAATCGAAGGAACGGTTGGTGACGTTGGATAGGGGAACGATTCTCATCAATACGCCTCCGGGGAGCGGAGGTGTCACGGTGGACGGCGGAGGGGTGACCGCTGCGGTCACTGGGACAACCATCATGGCCGCCCGCGATGACGCTGGAAATTTCGGTTTTCTTGTTTTGGAGGGAAGCATGGCCAAGATCACGACGAAGGATGGCAAGGTGACGGAGACTACGCCCGGCCAGATGATCTCGGTGCCTGTCGCGGCAGGGGAACCGAAAGTAGCGGAAATTCATCTGGATGCTTTTCGTGATTACGCCATGCTTTATCAGAATTTTGAAAATCCACTGCCTGGATCCGATAAAGTGCAGGCGATAGTGAATCAACAATCCGATGAGATTCAAAGCACATTTCTTTTTTTGATAAATTCCCAAGAACTCGGTCTTAGTCATTCCGATCCCCTTCTGGGTTTGGTTGGCATGATGGTTAATTTTTCCCCTAAAGAAGTTGAAGCTTCGAGAAATCTCTTTTTAGGCTCCGCTTCCACTGCGGCTGGCAGGGAGTTATTGGAAGGCTCGAGTGGAGGTAGGGCGGGTGGGTCGTTGCTTTTTGTTAAGGGAAGCTTGTCTGCAAATGATTCACGGGAAAACGGGGCGGATGTGATTGTTGCGGCCTCTATGCCGCCGGGAACGGACACGGCAGCAGGAGGTGGGGACGCACCAGGCGGTGGGAGTGAGACCCCTGCCACCGATACGGCGGCGGGCGTAAACGCCGCGCCCGACACCCAACCGCCTGCTCCCTTGAGCCCCAGATCCGGTCCCACTCCCGGTCTGGCTACCCCTATTTAAGGGGGGCGGTTCGCGAACTTTGTTTTGCAAAACAACTTTTCGCTCATCGTTGCTGTAGCAAGCATGGGTGATTTCGTTGGTGGACTGGATATGATCCTCAGCTTGTCGCTTGGAGGCTTGGCAAATTTCTTCTAGAACTTCTGGATGGATTACAGCACCACGGTTCTTCTGCCTAAGACCGATTTCCCCATGCGGGCCGATCTTCCCAAGCGGGAGCCCGCTCTGGTGGAACTTTGGGGCAGGGAAAAAGCCTACGAATCACTCCTCCAAGCCCGGCAAGGGGCTCCTGAGTTTTATCTGCACGACGGACCTCCGTTTGCCAATGGGGATGCCCACGTCGGTCATGCGCTCAACATGGTTCTCAAAGACATCGTTCTAAAAAGCCGATCGATGATGGGATTTTGCACCCCGTTCGTCCCGGGATGGGACTGTCACGGTCTCCCCATCGAACACAAGGTGGTCACGGAACAAAAACTGGTAGGAGCCGACCCGGCCGTCATTCGTGCGAAATGTGAGGAGGTGGCCAAACATTTCATTCAGCGGCAAAGGGAGCAGTTCCAGCGGCTGGGCGTTTTCGGGGATTGGGATCGGCCGTACCTGACGATGAGCCCCTCGTATGAAGCGGCCGAACTGCGTGTGCTGGCCCAGCTGGTGGAAAAGGGAATGGTCTATGAGGGGCTTAGGCCGGTCCACTGGAGCACCGGTTGCCGGACCGCCTTGGCTGAGGCCGAGGTGGAGTACACGGAAAGGGAGGATGAATCGGTGTATGTCCGGTTGGAGTTAAAGGATACTGTTGATGAGGATCTGCTCGTATGGACGACCACTCCGTGGACCTTGCCGGCGAATCTAGCGGTGGCTGTGCATCTAGGGATGACGTATGTCTTGGCCGATTCTGGGAAGGGTCGAAAAATCTGGGTGGCAAAAAGCCGACTGGAGGTGGTGGGCAAGGCGGCGGGGACGGAATTAAAGATTATCAGGGAGGCCAAGGGAACGGATCTGGAACAGAAGAGCTACCGGCATCCGCTGGTGGAAAAAACGGGGTTGGTACTGTCTGCTGAATTTGTCACCGCCGAGTCGGGCACCGGCTTGGTTCATATCGCGCCCGGACACGGACATGAGGATTATGTGTTGGGCCGGAAACACGGGCTGGAACCTTTTTCTCCGGTGAACGAGGCGGGCAAGTTGACGGCAGAGTGCGGGATACCTGAGCTAGAGGGAAAAAATGTTTTTGCCGCGAATTCCGAGGTCGCGGATATCTTGGACAAAAAAGGAAAACTTTGGGCCCGGGAAAAAATCCGCCACAGCTATCCTCACTGTCCAAGGTCGAAGACCCCGATCGTCTTTCGGTCGGTCCGCCAGTGGTTCATCCGCATGGACGCACTGCGGGATCAAGCGTTGGAGGCGGTGGGACAGGTGAAGTGGGTGCCGGGCTGGGGGGAGAGTAGGATCCGCGGGGCACTGGGGACGCGGCCTGACTGGTGTATCTCGCGACAGAGGTCGTGGGGTCTGCCCATTCCCGCGTTTTACAAGCCGGACGGGAGTTCGGTTTTGGATTTTCAGGTGATCCGAAAAGTGGCGGATCGGGCGGAGAAAGAAGGGATAGGATTCTGGTTCGGCGGGACTGATGAGGATGTGGCCAAGACGTGCGGGGTTCCTGGGGACTGGAAACGTGGTAGGGAGACGTTGGATGTGTGGTTGGATTCGGGCTCGAGCTGGTCGGCGGTGGCGCAAGACGGGCGAGTCAAGTTTCCCGCGGATCTGTATCTGGCAGGAAGCGACCAGCACCGTGGATGGTTTCAATCGAGTTTACTTCTCTCGGTGGCGTTGACGGGGAAAGCTCCCTTCAAGGCAGTGTTGACGAACGGATTTGTCGTGGATGTGGACGGGAAAAAACTTTCAAAATCCCGAGGCAAACCGCCCGCCTTGATGGAGTTGGTGGAGAAGTATGGGGCTGATGTGATGCGGCTCTGGGTGGCGAGCGAGGACGCGAGGGAGGACGTGCCGTTTTCGACCGAGATCTTTGGGAGGGTTGGAGATAGTTATCGGTTAGTTCGGAATTCCTTAAGGATACTGCTGGGGAATCTTGCGGGGTTTGACATGAAGAAACATGCGGCGGCGGAGAGAGAGCCTTTGGATCAGTATATCTTGGCGAAGCTGGCGGGCTTGGTGAAAACGGTGAGGGATGCGTATGAGGGCTACAATTTCCCGGCGGTCTATCATGCGTTGAATCGGTTTTGTTCCGTGGAGTTAAGTGCTTTTTATGTGGATGCCTGCAAGGATCGGATTTATTGCGATGCGGAAAACAATCGGAAGAGGCGTTCGGCTCAGACCACGATGGCGGAGGTATTGGATGCTCTCGTGAAATTGGTGGCTCCCGTCCTTGCCTTTACCGCGGAAGAGGCCTGGCAGATGGCGCCTGGCGGGAAGGGTACCTCGGTGCATCTGGAAAAGTTTCCTGAGATGGTTTTGCCTCCCAAGTGGACTGCAGAGGAGGAGTCGAGATGGGAGAAGCTTTTGGCGGTGAGGGGGAAAGTGAATGAGGCGTTAGAGGAGCAGAGAAAGGCCAAGAAGATTGGGAAGAGTTTGGAGGCGCGTGTGCAGATCAAGGGCGGCGGGTTGGATGCAAAGGATATTGGGTTGCTTGAGGAGGCGTGTCTGGTGAGTGAGGTTGAACTGGTGGCGGGCGTTGGTGACGTGGAGGTAGTGGTTTCTCCGGCCAAGGGAACGAAGTGTGAACGGTGTTGGAAATACGAGGAATCGGTAGGGCAACACGCGAATCATCCCACACTCTGTGCTCGTTGTGCGACGGTGGTTTGTGGTGGGGGTGGGGCTTGAACCGAGTTCGTTGTGGAGGCGGTTGGTTTCTGCCGGTCGGGCTGGGACTTTTGGTGGCGGATCAGGTGAGCAAACGGATGGTGGAGGTGGGGTTGAAGGTGGGGCTGGAGATTCCGGTGCTCCCTGGATTTTTTTCGTTGAGCCGGGTGCATAATACGGGAGTGGCTTTTGGGATGGCGCAAGGCAACAACCTGCTGACTGGAATTTTGGCGCTGGGAATTTTTGGGTTGGCGGTGTGGGTGGCGCGGGAGTGGGATTGGGAGCGGCGGTTTGTTCAAGTGGTAGCGGGGATGGTGGCGGGTGGGGCGGTGGGGAATCTGATTGATCGGGTGCGGGTTGGGTATGTCATAGATTTTTTAGATTTTCATTTTGGGCGGTGGGCGTGGCCGGCTTTCAATGTGGCGGATGCAGCGATCAGCGTAGGGGTGAGTTTATTGGTGTTGGCGTGGTGGGCGGGCAAGTCGCCGGAGAAGAAAAAGGGATTAAGGGATTAAGGGATTAAGGGGTTCAGGGGTTAAG
>CAIVGD010000363.1 GCA_903905395.1 uncultured Verrucomicrobiota bacterium | reverse complement strand
ACCCTCGGCGCGGATCTCCTGCGTGCGCAGTGCCAGTCGCTCGCGGGGCACGAACTGCGCGAAGCCGATGCCTTGGATTCCGGGCAGCTTCTGGCCGAGCTTCTGGCGCTCGGCATATTCGTGCCACTCCTCCCGGGTGACCCCGTTGTCGTCGGCGAAGAAAGCCGCCCCGCTGCGCAGGATCTGCTCGTGCTCGCGGAGACGTCCCTCCACCCTTTGCACGACCTCATTGCAGACGAAATCGAACTCCCGCCTGGCTTCCTCGTCCGCCTCCAGTTTTTGATAGCGGACCATGACGGCGGTGACGGCCAGCCCCACCAGCAGGGTCGCCAGCACCAGCCAGCCTCCACGAACGTTCGCCGCGCGAAAAAGTCCGAGCAGTTTGCCGGCCGGGCCTTGCGCGGACGACCCCGGCGGTTGTCGGGGGCGCCCGTCAGCAATCGCGCGCTTCATGTGATGGAGAGTGTTCTCTTCCTGGCTTGCCGTCAACAGGAGCCATCCACAATATGCCCTGTCTTCAAGGCACGATTGGAAGTCATTACGCCGGGCACGAGGCTAAATAACACGCAAAACGAGATCGGCCAAAAGAAACCCGGCACCAAAACTTAAAAGGACAACCAGGGCTATCCAGCGGCATGAGCCCTCGGAAGCCTCGGGGGCCCGATACCTGTAAGGGGCACGACTTTCATATCTGCGCTGCAACTGGAATGCCCAGGAATTAGACATCGGGGTTTTTTTCATGCTGTAAAATTCCGGGCAGGCAGGCGTGGCGGACCAATGATCTGTATTCAAAGAATTCACGGCAGAAATTCGCTAATATTTTTTGTGATCATGCAATGCCGTCTGATGGGTGTTTTTGAAGGAGGAGATAGCCTCTGCCATGCAACCCGCGTTGTCTTCCCGCGCAGGCGCCACGACATTCCGGGAAACGAATGAATGGATAAAATCCCCTCCGGGGGAGATCGCTTTCGAGTGAGTGACCGGCGTCGGCCCATCCAGTCCCCCCTGAATTTCCGACAGAAATCCTTTGAGAAAAATCCCCATGTCATTCTCGCGAAGACCGCATCGGATTTTCAGCCACCCATCGCCGCCGCTTGTCACTTGAAGGGTTCCGGGAACAACGGCCTCCAAAATCCACGAGCAAGAGTTAAAATAAAATGCTATCGCCGAAAAATAGTCCACGGCAGAAGCGAGCGGGCGCCGGGGCGAAGCGCATTTTTTTTGCAGGCTGCGCGCATAGTGGCCGCCAAGCCCTTCCAGCAAGCCGGCCGCTGTTGCGTCCAGAACCTCGGCGGAGGCATCCCGGAGCGGAGATCCCGGCGAGATCTCCCGGCCGCAGCCCGCGCCGCGCACATTCTGCTCCTGCGCTGCGACCCGCTGCGCACCATACGATTCCACGTGCTGGTCAAAATCGCGGACAGCAAGGCATCTCTGCAGGATGAGAAGCCAGGTGTTTTTCCCGAACTCTCCGACGACCATATCCTGCAAAATGAGATCCAGTTTTTCCATGTCCTGAGGGCGATCACCACTGATCGCCCGTCAGTTTACGCTGGAGGAACAAACGCCTGCCATACCGTGTTGACGGTATTTTTTGGGGAGGCAGGCGACATGAAAGCCAACTTAAGTCTGGTTTGGGATGCAGCCCAGGGAATCCATTTTACCCAATCCTTCAATCTGCTGCGTGCCAGAGCGAGGTCATGT
>CAIVGD010000362.1 GCA_903905395.1 uncultured Verrucomicrobiota bacterium | reverse complement strand
GGGTCGAGGCCGGGAAGAATGTCGCGCAAGACTTCATAGTCGGAACTTAGAGGTACTTGAAGAAACGCTGTTCCGGCAAAACACGCCAACCCCACCCGCTCCCCCTGCAGTTCATCGAGAAGATTCCCGATGAGTAGTTTGGCCCGCGCCAGCCTAGTCGGCTTCACGTCATCCGCCAACATGCTGGCCGAAAGATCCAGCGCTAAAAGCACCTCGCGCGACTGATCAAAAACCGTCTCTTCCAGATTCCCCCACTGGGGACGGGCGAGTGCCAGCACGGCCAGCATCAATCCTGCGCCGAACCAAAACCCACCAAGTCCGCGCCGAGCGCCCGGCCGATCCACCACGGCGCGCGTGCCGGCCCATCTTCGGAGAATCTTGGGCAGGGAAAGCGGGGATGCTTTGCCGATCTTCCCCTGAAAAATCAACCAGGCCGCGAGCGGCGCGAAAGGAGCCAATACGAGCCACCACGGCTGATACCAGTGAATTCCAAAAAGATTAGTCATACCGTCTTCCCCCATCTTCCTGGCCGGGCCAACGCCAATCCCCCAAGAAACGCCAATGCCCCCGGGGCCGCAAAGGCCGAGAACCATTCGTGTGCGTGTAATTGCGACTTGGCGTTGAACTCGATTCTCTGTTTTTTATCAATCGCGGCAAAGGCGGCCTCCGCCGTGCCCGTGTCCATCGCCCGGAAAAACTTGCCGCCCGTCAACTCCGCGATCCTCTGGAGGGTTTCTTCGTCGAGATCTGAAATCATCTGCCGATAACCCAACTTCCTCCCCGCCTGATCGATGACTGGCATTGGAACAACTCCCTGTTGCCCGGCGCCAATCGTATAAACAGGAATACCTTTGGCTCGGGCCAGTTCCGCCGCCTGCATCGGAGCCAGCACGCCACTGTTGTTCGACCCGTCGGTCAGCAGAATAATAAAAGCTCCCTTGCGTTGTCCGTCTTTTTCCCGCTCCGACTGTTCCAACCGTGATACCGCCAACCCAAGCCCGTCTCCTACGGCCGTCGCATCCTCCACCAACCCCACCCGGAGCCGCTGAATTTGGCGGGCCAGCCATTCGTGATCGAAAGTCAGCGGCGCAAGCGTGTACGCGCGCCCTCCATAGATCACCACTCCGATTCGATCGGTCGGACGCTTGGAAATAAATGCTTCGATGATCGGTTGAATGGCCTGTAATCGATTGATTCGTCCACCCGGCCCTTCGTAATCCTCGGCCAGCATGCTGGGAGAAAGATCGATCGCCAGCATGATGTCGTACCCTTTTTGACGGATCTGTTTCTTTTCCTCCAGTTGTTGGGGGCGCGCCAACGCCACGATCAGCAGGCCCAGCCCAAGCCCAGCGAGAATCGAAGGGAGTCGCCCCAACGAAACCGCCGGAGCGCCCGCCCAACGCGTCACCCGAGGAATCACCAGAACCGGCCGAGATCGCCGGCTCCGCCACCAAACGGCAAGCGGAATCAGCAGAAGGGCCAGCAACCAAAGAGGGTCATCCAGAGTCCACCCACCCGGCAACAGGGTGGAACTCATTTTCTAGCTCTCCTCATTCGCCGGCGAAAAAATGTGACGATCGGATCCAGTAAATCTCCCTCGGTACTAGCCGTCAGACGTTGAACCGGACTCGGAAACCATTCCTGCCAAGCCCGCTCCCGCTCGGCCGCCCACGCCGCATGCCGGTCTTGGCTCTCCCGCGTACCCATGTCAAAGGCTAACACCTCCCCCGTTTCCGGATCCACCGCGGGTAAAATCCCGAGCGCTGGCAGACGGATATCCCAAGGATCATCCACCCGCACTCCGATCATCTCATATCTCTTTCGCAGAGCGGCCCAGCCGGGTCCCACCGGCCGGGGAGGAAAATCTCCCAACCACAGAACCACGCTGTGCTTGGGAAAAGCGTGGAAGAAAAGTTTCCAATCCAAGGAAGCCTCAGGTCCATCCTCCAACCTGGGGATGGGCGACCCCAACAAAGTCGCCGCCGTCCGCACAATATTCACGCGTCCCCGCACCGGTTGCCTCACCTGATGCCCCGCTGGCGTGGCATGCCAAAAGCCGACACGATCCCGGTTCCCGGCCGCGGTCAGGGCAAAAAGTCCCGCCAGTTCGAGGATGGCCTCGCGTTTCGTGCGTTGGCCCGAACCGAACTGGAGGGCGGGAGTATCTTCCATGAGCAAGACGATGGTCAGCTCTCGTTCCTCGATAAATTTTTTCCGGTATAACTCCCCCAGTCGGGCGGAAACATTCCAATCCACATCCCGCACGTCGTCCCCAAACTCATATTTCACCACCTGATCGAATTCCCGCCCCCGCCCTCGAAAAGCGGTGCGATACTCTCCTCCAAGAAAGGAGTCCGCCGCCATGCGAACCCTCCACTCCAGCTTGCGCAGAAGGGCCAGCGGAGCCTTGCGGGCCACTTCCCCAGGCGCGATTGCTGTGCTCATCGTCGTCAGCTCCTCCGCTCCTCCTTAATACCCGGCTGGCACGGGCACCCGCGCGAGAACGCCGTGCAGGATTTCGTCCGTCGAGGTCTCCTCGGCCTCCGCCTCGTACGTCAGTCCCACGCGATGCCGCAGGGCATCCAGAAAGACTCCCTGCACAACCTCCGGCGTGGCGTGATCCATTCCGTGCAACCAAGCCAGAGCTCGGCTGGCCTGAACCAGCGCAAGGGAAGCCCGCGGGCTCGCTCCATAGGAAAGAACTTTAGCCCCATTCCCCGCCGTGGCGTTGTTCCCCGCCGCCGCCGCCCGAGTGGCCCGGACGAGCGCCAGCATATAGGCCTGCAGAGGCGGGCTCAGATGCACGTCATCGACCTTCTCTCGCAGGGTGAGCAGTTCCTCGCCGGAGGAAACCGCCGTCAGAATAGGTTGGGTACTTAACTGTCCCCACCGATCCATCATCGCACGCTCCTCCTGCTCTGATGGATAATCCACCAGCAGTTTAAAAAGAAACCGGTCGGTCTGCGCCTCGGGCAAAGGATACGTCCCCTCCTGCTCGAGAGGATTCTGGGTGGCCATAACTAGAAACGGCTTGGGCAGGTGGAGGGTTTGTCCTCCAATCGTCACCTGCCGTTCCTGCATCGCCTCCAATAACGCACTCTGCACTTTTGCGGGAGCCCGATTAATTTCGTCGGCCAAGACAAGATTTGCGAAAACCGGCCCTTGGTGCACACGAAAGTTCCCCTCCTTGGGCTGAAAGACCATCGTCCCCACCACGTCGCTGGGGAGCAGGTCGGGCGTAAACTGGATCCGCTCGAACTCCAAGCCCATCGCTGTTCCCAGGCTCTTGATCAAAAGAGTTTTCGCCAACCCAGGGAGCCCCTCCAAAAGTACATGTCCATTGGCCAAGAGGGCCACCAGAAGCCTTTCGATAACCGCGTCCTGCCCGATGATAGATTTTTGCACCTCGCCACGAATGCGAGCCGCCCACTCTTGTCCTTTTGCCATAAATCAAAATCCTCCTAAACCATAATTATCCCAAGGGTCCGCCATAATTCAACTACCGCGGGAGACTATTTTTGGGTGTCAGCACCTCCACCCCCGAGCCCATAACCACGCCTTTTTATTTTTTTGTTATAACCACCGCGCCTTTCTCAAGGCGTTCCACCCCTTGCCCCTCCGCCCCGGGCAGAATTGTGGCAATTTTAGCCACATCCCGAACCCATGCCTCCCATGAATGGAGAACGAGGGACGGGGGAAGTGACAATCTCCCCAGCGTTGCCTCCACGCGGTACACGTCTTCCCCCTTCTCCGACCGGTTGAACGTCAACTCATGCCGCAGGATAAAATTGTGTCCGAGAAGATGCCCGATTCGGTCCAGCTTGAGGCCGCTCTCGGAAAATTGAATCTTCCATCCGTCCGTGCTCAACACGACAATTTCTGTGACCGCCAGCGGGGCAAAGCGAAGTCGCTTCTGCCACCAGGCGTTGAGATCTCCACCCGCCACCCGGATCTCCGCAGGTAGGGCCTGATTTTGTCCGGCTTGCCTCCAAAGAATTTCTTCCAAAACCTCGGGATTCCCATTTCCCGCCAGCGGGAGCGGTTCGGGAATCGCCAAGAGCAGTCCTGCCGCGCGCCCCAGGAGACCGATGGCCAGAACTCCGGCCACCGCCCAGGCCGTCCCCTTCCACCAGGCCCGATGCCGGAATATCTCGATAATCCCGTGGAAAAAAAAACTCGCCCCAAGTAGAGCGGTGATCGCCCCACCCACCAGCGCCGTGAGCAGAATCCCCTGCCCAATGAGCACGGGAGAAACTTCAGGAAGTTGGATCTTTGCTAAAAAAGCCTCCCGCGCCGCTTTTTCTCTGGCCCATTTTTCCTTCTCCCACTCGTCTGGGCTCAACCATCGCCCCTCAAATTTCTTTTTTCCTGTAGCCTGCTCTTTCTCCTCGAGCTTCCATGACTCCATCAGCCGGTTCACCTCCTCGGCGCGTACGGAAAACTCCTTTTTCAATCCCTCCAGCGCGGCGATCTGTTTTTGGATCTGGTCGGCCGAGTACTCCCCCACCGGGTCATAAGCCTTGGGCATGGCCTTGGCGACTGCTCCGACAAAAGCCGCCTCTGCTTTGGCCAACGCTTCCGGATCCTCTGCGCTTGGCAATTTGTCGAGGCGCGCTTTCCATTTCTCCACCTCCTCTTGTAGAATTTTTTCCAAGGCCGGCTCTTTCGTCTTGGCCTCAAGCAGGGCGTTAATCGCCGCCACCGCCGTCTCCCGGCTCACCCCGTCCTCCGGTCTGGGCACCACCGGAAGGCGGGCGAGAATCCGGCTCTCTTCCACCTCTCGTTGGGTTCCGGCGACCTCCTGCAAAAAAACCTTCCCGCCCTTGCTCTGCTCCGATTCCACCAAAATCATTTCCGGTGGGCTCTCCTGCTTCCCGGAATCAAGGATGAAGAGTTTGGTCTCCGCCAGGAGGCCCGTCGCACCGAGAGCAAGCGCGAGAAGCAATCCCATCCCCCCCCGCCAGCCGGAAAGTTGCTTCAAGAACAGAGTTTTCGTGCCGCGTCGGCGATGTCCTTCGGGCCCATCCCGAAGTGCTCGTATAGTTCCAGCGCGCTGTAAGCAGAACGACCGAACACCCCTTTCATCCCAATCGCGGCGGCCTTCACTGATACCCCTGAGAGGCTTAGCGCATGGACCAGCATCGCCCCCATGCCCCCGACAATTTGATGATCCTCGATCGTGACCAATTTTCCACCCGCCGCGGCGACCGCCGTCCCGATCGTGGCGAGGTCCGGGCGATTCACAAAAGGGTTGTCGATGACGGCCGCCTGCTTTCCGTCTTTGGCCAATCGTTCGGCCGCTTCGAGTGCCAACGGCACCATGGGTCCGCAGGCGACGAGCACCACATCTTTACCGTGTCGAAGTATCGTCGCCTTGCCCCAAGGATAGCCCTCGGGTCGCTCACCGATCCTGGCGGGAAAATCCTCCCTCCCTGCGAAAAAGAGCGCGCTCTCACCGTGCTTGCCCCCTTGGCGATCCTGGGCGATCCGCTGAAAGGCGGCGTGCATCAGTGCCTCCGCCTGATCGGAGCAGCTCACCGCAATCGCCAGCGTGTGTGGAATCGCGCTGACTGCGGCAAAATAAGTCGTGGCTTCGTGAGACGCTCCGTCCGCCGCATCCTGAAATCCCGCATGCGTGAAAGCCGCCACCACCGGTCCCTGGGAAAGCGCGGCCACGATCAGCGGCAAATTCCCCTTGCTGATGCCAAACTGGGTGAAGGTGTCTGCGATCGGAATGAATCCTGTTTTCGAAAGTCCCGTGCAGGTGCTGATCATGTTG
Source organism: uncultured Verrucomicrobiota bacterium (assembly GCA_903905395.1). GTDB lineage: Bacteria > Verrucomicrobiota > Verrucomicrobiia > Methylacidiphilales > Verrucolacustridaceae > Verrucolacustris. The sequence continues at coordinate 16,645 of CAIVGD010000362.1, read as the reverse complement.
GCTTCCGCCACCCCAAGATCGAACGAATGTCCCGGAACCGCTTTTTGAAAGACCGCGATCCCCGTCGATCCTGCCAGATCCGCGCTGATGGAAATCACCGGCAAACCTTCCTGCGCGGCCTTCGTCGCGGCTCGCGCAAATCCGGCCTGCACTTTTTCCTTTTTCACGGCAGGCGCAGTCGCGGCGGGCGCCGCCTTCTTGGCCGCCTGCTTGTCTTCCCAGCCCTTGCGCAACGCCCCGCTCCACGCCTTCAGATCCGGCGGCGTCTTTCCCCCGGTGATCTCCTCCACAAAAGGGATGATTTTTTCCCCATCCTTCAGCGGGAAGCCGTGCCCGCCCGAGGAGCTTTGTTCGGTCTCCTTCACCCCGTAGCCCTTGATCGTTTTCACCCAAAGACAGACGGGCCGGCGCGGATCCCCTTTCGCTTCCGCTATCGCTTGCTCCAGCGCTTGATAAACGGTTTGCAAATTATGTCCCTCTTTCACGTGGCGCACATTCCAGCCCAGCGGGGCCATCGCGGAAAAAGTCGGCTCCATCGGGTAGCTATCGACCGAGATGCGGCCCGATAGTTTTGTGTCGTTGTCGGAAACAATAAGGATGAACGGGTTGATCTCGTTCCGGTTCGCCAATCCCGGGATGGCGGCGAAGGCCTCCTTGGCTTCCCCTTCCATGCAGGCGCCATCGGAAATCACGCAAAACGTCAACCGATCACGCTTCGCCAGCTTGTCCCCCAGAGCCAGTCCTTGGGCGACCGGAAGGCTGGATCCGAGCGGGCCGTTGCTGACAAAAACCCCTTCCGGGTTGAGGTGGCTTTCGCCGTGTCCCGTCAGTTTGCTTTGGATCGAGCGGAATTTCTTCAAATCATCGAAAGTCATCCCATCGAACCCGTACTGGGCCCGCACGGCGTAAACCCCGTTTTCGGTGTGGCCCGCATCATTCACAAAATTGTAGGCCTCATGCCACGCCCGGCTTTTGTCTGCAAACATCACCCCGTGGATTGCCGACATGATCTCCGCCAGTGCGGCAGGACCGCCCCAATGGCAAGCCGCTCCGCCGATCACGGCATGGGTGTTCATCAGGGCAACCAGTGCGCGGGTCATCACCGGATCGGCCAGCACAATTTCCTGTCCGGCTGAATTGCGGATTTTGACCGGATACTTTGGCCCTTGCTTCGGCGTGGGAGCCAAACGGTTGGGAATATTCAGGGGGCGTAGAGGCGGCGCCTCTACAGCTTGCATGGGTCCTACTTCAGTGGCCATAACTCGTCTCCTTCATTTTTTTTCGCTTATCAAACGGGCGCGAATCGTATCGGTTCCACCAAGCTCTTGGCAAGGCTCAGGCTTGAGTAAGGCGTACCGAGCCGGGGGAAATCTCTAGAATAACCCACGAATCCTTGCCCTGTGCAGGGCGGTCATGGGCCGATGCGTACAAGACCTGACATTCGGACGGCACCACCCGCCAAAAGGCGGCGCGCCGCGTTTCATCGAGTTCTTTGAGCGCGTCATCTAGGAGCAAAATCGGTGTCCGCCGTCTGGTTTCTCGTATGAGCTGAAGTTCCGCCAGGCGCACGGCCAGACAAGCCGATCGCCGTTGTCCTTCCGAGCCGAACCGGGCAAGGCTTCGTCCACCGAGGGTGAAATCCCAATCGTCCCGTTGGGGCCCGGTGAGATTCAGGCCGCGCTCGCGTTCTCGAGCCCAGAGCCGATCTCTTTCGGGTCCGGGTGGCGGAACTGCTTCGTCCGGTTGGTAGGTCACGCGAAGTTTTTCCGCCCCAGCGGTCAGCTCCCGGTGGGTTTTTTCAAGGGGAGGCAAAAAAATCTCGGCCAAGGCCTTCCGCGCCGGTCGGAGGCTTTCCCCCAATTCGGCGAGCGGCGTGGTCCACGCCTCCCACTCGTCCCGCGAAGCCTTCGGCTGGCGGAGCAGGGCGGATCGTTGCCGCGTGATCTCCCGCAGTCGGCGCAGTTCGGGGAGCCGGCTCGGTTCAATTTCCGCGAGCAAAAGATCAAAGCCCGCCCGCCGTTCGGCCGAGCTGCCCTCCAAAATCGCGGTGTCCCCGCTCTGAGCAACCACCGCGAGCGCCCTTCCCCAGAATTCGTCGGTCGTGGCACCAGTGCGGCCGTCTATCTCGAGCTCCCGTCCCGCTCCGCGCCAGACGACTCCGAGTCGGACCGGTCCCGCCTCATCAGCCCAAGCTCCCTCCACGCGCCACCCCTCAGCCCCGTGTTGAGTCAGATCGCGCAAAGCCCGGGTGCGAAACGAGCGGAGCCGTGCGAGCACGGCCACGGACTCGAGTATCGTGGTTTTTCCAAGGCCATTGGCGCCGGACAGCAGGACGCGTGGGCCGAGATCCTCGAGATCAAGGGCTGAGTGACAGCGGAGCGAAGTGAGGCGGAGACGCCGGAGCACGCCGCGCGGCTCAGGCCGTCCGCATGGGCATGATCACGTAAAGAAACGGTTTGTTATAGCGGATCACCCCGGGGCTGAGCTCGTCGATAAAGTCGAAATGAACCGTGTCGCTGTCGATGTTCTTGAGGGGGTCGGCCAGAAATTCGGGGTTGAAGGCCATCGTGAATTCCTTGCCCTTGTATTGGACGGGGATTGATTCGTGCGCTTCGCCGACATCGGGCGTATTCGCGGCGATCTCCAGATTGTGTTTGCCAAAGGTCAGCTTCACCGAGTTGGACTTCTCGCTTGAGAGGAGCGCGACCCGCCTAACCGAGTTGAGGAAAAGTTCCCGCTCGAGCGTGACGCGTTCCTTGGCTTCGGCCGGGATGACCTGCCGGTAGTTCGGATAGTTGCCCTCAACCATTTTGGCGGCGATCAGAGTGCACCCGAACGAAAAAAGGATCTGATTTTCAAGAACGGCAAAGGAGACCTCCTCTTTGTCCCCCAGAAGGCGTTGGAGCTCCATCACGGCCTTGGCCGGCAGAATGAACTCCCGTTCCCCCGACTTGGGGAAATCGAGCTCTTGATCAGCCAGAGCCAGACGGCGCCCGTCGGTAGCCACGATGGTCAATTTGCCATCCTTCAGACAGATCAGCAGGCCGTTGAGCACATAACGCTTTTCGTCGGCGGACATCGCGTAGGAAACGCGTTTCATGAGCTCCTTCAGCCCTTTTTGCTCGATTTTGTAGATCGGATTCTTTTCCCCGTCCTTCGTCGGAAATTCCGGAATGGCGGGAAATTCTTCGGCTGGCATTCCCATGATCCGGAAAAAAGCGGACCCACAGCGCATGACGGCACCCAGTTTGGCATCGACCTCTAGGGTGAGCTCCTCGGATGGGAGTTCCCGGATGATGCTAAAGAGGCGGCGGGCAGGCAGGGTAACGGCGCCGGGCTTCTCCACCCCTGCTTCACAGGAGGTGCGGATGCCAATGTCCAGATCGGTGGCAGAAATGGAGAGTTCGTTTTTATCGGCGCGGAGGAGGATGTTGTTGAGGATCCCGATGGGGGTGCGCGTGCCGATTACGTTTTGCACGGCCGCTAACGCTCCGAGGAATTTTTGCTTTTGGAGGATGAGTTTCATGGGCGGATGGATGTCAGAAGATTGGGATAGGTAGATATAGATTCAAGACAACCATAATCATAAGCGAGTGGATAAGCTACGAGATTCTGCTTAACCCGCGCACCGCAAAACGCTTGCACGAAAAATAAGCGGTGGATAAATCGGGCCGAACGGGCGTCTTGTTGTCTTGGGGGTGAAATTTTCACAGCGATTCGGATCGAATTCATTGCCTATTCACAGCCGAACGGAATCGCTCTCTGTAGCGGTGAGCAAGATGGGATGAAGTGGAGATTTCCACAGGAATAACTCGGGGCAAATGACGAGCAGCCTGCGAGAAAAAACATCTGGAAAAACCAGCGAAGGACAAAACATGGGCGGGATGAGGGTCGGAAGGCTGGGAAAAAATTCCGCGCAGTTGATCCCCTGTCCACCGTGGGGTGGAGCGTGCGAAGGACAAACTGCGCGGAGCCGAGTTCAGCGATCGGCGGGTTCTTCGAGCTTGTGGGTCAGGAGGCCGACCATTTGATGAAGACGGTCGTCGCCCTGCATTTTCGAGGTGATCGTCTTGCAGGCGTGCAGGACGGTGCCGTGGTCGCGGCCACCAAACGATTCGCCGATTTCCTGCAGGCTCTTGCCTGTCATTTTCCGGCTGAGGTACATCGCAACCATCCTGGGGAGGGCGATGTGGGCCGGGCGACGCTTGCTGGTCATATCGGCGATTCGCAGGTCATACCCTTCGGCCACGCGGCGCTGGATCAGCTCGATGGTTACGATGGGCTTTGTTTCCTGTTGGATGAAGTCCTTGAGGAGTTCCTCGACCTGCGTGGGGGTGATGTGGCGGTCGTGCAGTGCGGCCCAAGCGGCTACGCGGTTGAGGGCGCCTTCCAGGCGGCGCACGTTGGTCTTCACGCGCTCGGCGATGAAATGGAGGACCGACTCGCCCAAGCGGACCTGCATGGTGGCGGTTTTTTTGCGCAGAATCGCCAAGCGGGTTTCGATGTCGGGCGACTGGAGCTCCGCGCTCAACCCCCACTCAAAGCGGGAGACGAGGCGTTTTTGAAGATTGGCGACATCTCCGGGCGGGCTGTCGCTGGTCAGCACGATTTGGCGGTTTCCGTCAAAGAGGGTGTTGAAGGTGTGGAAAAACTCCTCTTGGGAGCGGTCTTTGCCGGAGAAGAACTGAACGTCATCGATGAGGAGGCAGTCGGCCTGCCGAAAGCGGCGGCGAAACTTGACCAGCTCTCCGTGCTGGATGGCCGAGATAAACTCATTGGTGAACTGTTCCGACGTCACATAAACAACTTTTGAGCCCTTCTTTTTCTGCATGACTCGGTGGCCGATGGCGTGGAGGAGGTGGGTTTTGCCCAAACCGACGGAACCATGGATGAAGAGGGGGTTGTAGGTGCGGGCGGGGGCATCGGCTACCGCCGTGGCGGCTGCGTGGGCAAACTGGCTGTTGACGCCTGCCACAAAGGATTCAAACGTGTAGCGGCTGACCAATTCTCCGGAGAGGGGCTTGGATTTTTCTTTGCCTTCTGCTTGCAGGAGATGATCTTCTGCCGTGGGAGCCGGCCGATCTTTGGAACCGACGACGTCAAAACTGATCTTCACCTCCCGCCCGATGGCCAATGTGGCACATTCGCGAAGCTGGTTGAGGTAATTTTCTTCGATCCAGTACTGGTAAATGGCGTTTTCCACCCCTAGGACGAGGCGGCCGGCTTCATAACTGAGGGGGACGATAGAGGAGAACCAGCGGTGGAGGGCGTCGGGGGTGATTACTTTTTCGAGTTCGCGGCAGACTTTGACCCAGATTTCGGGTGGATTGTTCATTCGTTTTAAATTTCCTTTTTGGTTTGGGGGATGAATCATTCGCGCCAACAAAAAAAGGAGCAAGAGGAATTTTTCTTTTTCTTGAAAATTTAATTGAAGGACTTCGCTTGACAATGTGGCGCGACATAAAAATTCATTTCTTCGAGGAGAAAAATATTAGTTTTCGCTTTGCGCGTGCGGCGCGCGCGCGCCGCGCTAAAAAAAAACATGGCGCGGACTCCCATCCTCGTTTGGTTGCGGCGGGAGGTGAGGGTTTCTGATCACGTCGCGTTGTACCGCGCGGCCGGCCTCGGAGCCCCGATCATCCCGGTTTTTGTTTTCGATCCCGCAATTTTGCAGGCCCGGGACACCGGCGTTCGCCGGACGGCCTTCCTTCTTTCCTGCCTGGGGAGCCTCGCGGACAATCTGGAGAACCTGGGAGCCAAATTGATCATCCGAAAAGGCCCACCGGAAACGGAGTTGCGGGCCCTCGCCAAAGAAACCGGAGCACGGCGGATTTTTTTTAACAAAGACGTGGAACCTTATGCCCGGCAACGCGATGAAAAGGTTGTGGCCATGGCGCGCGAAGAGGGAATCGATGTTGAGGCGTGCGACGATTTGATGATTCATCCTCCCGGATCCATCGAGAAAGTGGCCGGCGGACCCTACACGGTCTTTACTCCTTACTCGCGGACATGGCTGGCCAAACCCCCGCACGATCCTTTGCCGCGACCCAAAAATCTCGTGGGAGTGGCCACAGCCAGAGGCATCCCCCTGCCCTCTTTGCGGGATCTTGGGCTGGAACCTTGCGATCTCACTCCGCCTCCCGGAGGGGAGGAGGCCGCGCAGGGTCTTCTCCGCTCTTTCGCCGAAAAAAACCTTCGCCGCTACGAATCGACCCGTAATTTTCCCCGCGCCGACACCACCTCCCACCTTTCCCCTCACCTGCGGTTCGGATCCATTTCCGTGCGCACGGTCCTTGCCACCGCCCGACGGATTCGCGCGGAGGACCCCTCCTGTAAAAAACAGGTCAATGTCTTCATCTCCGAACTGATCTGGCGCGACTTTTACAAGCAGATCCTCTGGGAGTTTCCCCATGTGGCGACGGGCTCTTTCCGGCGCGGGTACGACGCCATCGAATGGGAAAATAATAAGGATCTATTTCAGGCCTGGTGCGATGGGCGGACCGGTTATCCAATCGTGGATGCCGCCATGCGCCAACTCAACCAGACCGGTTGGATGCACAACCGCCTCCGCATGATTGTCGCCTCATTCCTGACCAAAGACCTCCTTATCTCCTGGCAGTGGGGCGAGCGCTACTTCATGAAACAACTTTTTGACGGGGATCTCGCGGCCAACAACGGCGGTTGGCAGTGGGCGGCGGGCACCGGGACCGACGCCCAGCCCTACTTTCGGATATTCAATCCCTCCAGTCAGGCCGAAAGGTTCGATCCGGAGGGGAAATTTATCGCCCAGTACGTGCCGGAGGCGGAATCCCTGAAATACCCCGCTCCCATTGTGGATCATGCCCGACAACGCGTCCGCGCGTTGGAGATGTACAAAAAAGCGCGAAGCTAGTCGGATTACAACGTCTGCAGGAAGCGGACGAGCTGTTCGCGGTTCGGGCTGTTGCCGTGACGGACATAGAAGCCCGAAGCGGCGACGGCCAACTGCAGAGAATGGGGCAGACCCAGTCCCAGCAACCGGGCAATCGAAAAGCCGGCGTTGAAGTGATCCCCCGCTCCCGTGCTGATTTTCGGCTTCGAGGTGTAGGGTCCGGTTACGGACACCTCCCCTTCCGCGTCGGCGGCACAGGCATACTGGATGGGATGAACGACCACGACTTGGATCCCCATTTTTTCCCGGATCGCGCCGGCGAGAGAGGCACAGGCTTTCGGAGACTTAGTCCCGCCGCGGAGGCGGAGAACCTTCGCCACATGCAAGGCCTCGCTCTCGTTCAGGCCTAGAGTCACATCGTTTTCCGCTTGGAACTCCCCGATGATTTTAAGTGCGGCCAGGAGGTCGGCCTCGATCCGTTTGGCCGGGTCGGCTAAATCAAAAAACAACTGCTTCCGCTTATCCGGCTTCACCGACTTGTACTCGGTGAGGAGTTTTTTCCAGATTGCCGACATGTGAGGCAACATCGTCCAATTAACCATCCCGACGAAGGAGGCCGAGGACCAGAGCTTCTGCACCAGCTTATCCCCGAGGCGCGCCTGAATGGTTTCCCAGTTCGCGTCCTGCACGGAGGCCAATTGTCCAAGCAAGATCTTCCCATCGTTGAATTCCAAGGCGGAGGTCAAGCTGGGCTCGGCAAATGAGTGAACCTTGGCCCGCTTGGCAAACTCGGTAAAAACCGGATGGAGTTTAGGAAATCCGCACATGCCCATGTATTCCACCGGGGCTCCCAATGTGGACATCGCGAAAGCCATCAACGGGCCGTTGCCCCCAATCTTCTCCATCGTCGGAACCACTTCGAAATTGGCGCTCTTGCCGGATGCCTCTCCAATTTTTTTGGCGAAGGGCTTGAGGGAGGTGAAGGGCAGATATTTGGTGGCCGTCTGACGCTGGTCCACCACCTGAAGAATGGAGTCGAGAAAGCCGTCAAAACCCAGTAGACAGCTGAATTTAAGGAGTTGTGCGCGTGAACCGATCAGTCTTTCCGCCGTTTGTCGTGCCAGTCTGGAGTCAGTCATAACCTGTCGTTATAAACCGTGGGAGCAAAAATAACAAGTCAAACCCGCGCCGCGGAAAGCGGTTGCCTTTTTTTCTCAGTATGCGATTTCCAATGGCGACATGGCCAACCTCGTTTACTTCGATTTGGAGACCAAGAAGATCGCAAGCGAAGTCGGCGGGTGGGGGCATATCGACAAGATGGGGCTCGCCGTGGCCGTCCTCTATCACGCCCAGCGGGCCGAGTATTCCATTTATTTGGAAAAAGACGTGGATCGATTGGTCGCCGACATTCGGCGGGCGGACCTTGTGGTCGGGTTCAACGTTCTCCGCTTCGACTACACCGTTCTCTCCGCCTACTCGGTCTTTGATTTTTCCAGTGTCCCCACTTTGGATCTAATGGTCAGCCTCGAGGAAAAGATTGGTCACCGCGTCGGGCTAGATGCCGTGGCCGACGCCACTTGCGGGGTGAAAAAAACCGCGTCCGGGACGCAGGCCATCCAGTGGTGGCGGGATGGAAAACAAAAACAGGTGGCGGAATACTGCTGCTACGACGTGAAAGCCACCCGACTCGTTCACGAATACGGCGTGAAAAACGGCAAGGTGGCCTTTGTCAGCCACCGAACCAGGCTCAAACAGTTTGTGCCGGTGGACTGGGCTTCGATTGGGCCCGTCTCCCACCTGACGGGCAAAGCGCCTGTTGCGACGTAGGCTAAGAACTTTCGAAGATTTTCCGCGTTGCCGCATGCCTTGCGCGGAACATGTTCTCAAAAACTTTTCGAATAAACGGAAGCAGTAAAACTCCCAGCAATCCACCTGGGGGCAGAAACTCCACCCGATCAACCAGCCCCGTGGTTCCATCTGGTGCCGCCCAAAATTCGTGGAGATGCCGCCAGATCGGAAAGGGTCCCTCCTCCGCCACATCTAGGATGTGTGCCTTCGCGGGGGTTCCGGAAAAATCCACCACCTCTTTCACGACCACTTTCCAAGATTGAGGCAGGCCCATCGACCGGACCCGAAGGCTGATTTTAGCTTCTGGAGAAATTCGCTCCGGGCATTCCATGGAAATAACCCGAACCCATGACGGGTTGATCTTGGAAATGTTTTTTGGATGGAGATGAAATTCAAACACTTTCCGGGGGTCTGCCTTCAGGTTGCTGGCGTGTTCAAAAACATGGGGCAGGCGTGGTGGGGGCATAAAGCTCATCTTGTTCGATGATCCTGCTTCGGCCAAGACGGCGTTTCGGGATTGGCCATTCGCCCTCTCTCGCCGAAACTCCCCCCATGCCTCTCCCAGCATGGAAAAAGGTTCTCGTGGTCGATCTCGGATTTCTGGGAGACACGGTTCATTCGATCCCTGCGATCCGCGCCTTTGCGGTTTCCGGAGCCAGGGTGGATGTGATGACCACTCAAGTCGGGGCGGAGTTGCTCAACTTGGTTCCTGAGGTCAACCGGACGTGGATGATTCCCCTGCGGAAACCCAGCCCGCCTCCCTGGAAAAATCTCGGGACACTTTTTGCCATCCGAAAGGAAAAGTACGATGCGGCGATCACCTTTTCTGGTGCTGACCGCAATCTGTTTTGCGTCGCCGTCAGCGGGGCCTCCGAGAGGATCGCCACAGTATCCCGGCAACGGTGGTGGCTACCGGTTTTGCCGCTGACGAAAAAGATTCCCGCCCCTTCCCGTGCCGACCCCCTGTTCGAGCAAAGGCTGGAGATTTTACGGAAACTGGGCTGGTCGGGGTCTAACCTTGGATGGTTTTGGTCATTAAGAACGAAGGAAAAAAGTGAGATCCCCTCTCCCTCCGTCTATCTATCGGTCAGTGCCTTTGGATCTTCCCATAAGGAATGGCCGCTCCATCTTTGGGCCGAAACAATTAATCTGGTTTTGAGGCGGCGGCCGGAAACGAACTTTATTGTCGGCTTCGCGGACTCTTCCAGGGAAAAAGAACGGGCGCAACAGCTCGCCGAACTTGCACGGACCTCCCAACTTCATGTTCTTGATTCCCCGACAGGCCTCCAGAGTTTGGCCCTTCTTTTGCAAAAAACGGATTTGTTTGCCGGCCTAGACTCCGGCGTCTTGCATTTGGCCATGGCAATCGGGAAGCCCACAGTTTCGGTATTCCGTGATTATGAAGGCAGGCAGGAGTGGGCTCCGATGGGAAAACGGCATGCGGTCTTAAAGCGGCCGTGTGAGTGCCACCAGCAAAAACAAAATCTTTGCCCGAACGAACCTCGTTGTTTGGCCGGGATTCCCGCATGCGAGGTTGCGGAAGCCATCCTGGAGCTTCTGCCGGACTTCCCTCCGAAGCCATGAGACCACCCGACTACTATTCCGAGCTTGCCCCCTTCCGAGATATGTTCAGCTCAGGAGGGGCCTCGCTTTGTTATCACAAGATCGAACCCGTTCCCTCTAAGGCACGGATCAAAGGACTTTATTTATCCCCGGACCTTTTCAGCCGACAAATCAACGAACTCAAAGAGGCTGGCTTCCAATTTGTACCGCCTGGATTGCCGGATCGAGGGGCTTCTCATGCGACTATTTCCATCACCTTTGATGATGGTTTCCTCAGCAACCTGACGGAGGCGGTTCCGCGGATGGCTTCTGCCGGATGCCGTGCGATCAACTATCTCGTGGCCGACCGGATCGGACAGACGAGCGACTGGGAAACCGCCGAAGGCGGAGAGGCCCGACCCCTGATGAACGACGGTCAGGTCAAGGAATGGTTGGCCGCCGGCCACTGGATCGGCGCCCATACCTGCACCCATCCGCGTCTTTCGCGTCTCTCGCGGGAACAGGCTCGCGAAGAGATCGCCGCCAGCAAAAAAAAGCTCGAGGACCGTTTCGGAATTTCCATCGAGCACTTTGCCTATCCATACGGCGATTACGACGAGACGACGATCGAACTAGTCCTCGAGGCGGGATTCCGCACGGCCTGCACGATGCATCGAGGAATTAATCTTTCCGATACTTCCCCGTTTGAGCTCAAGCGGTGGACCGCCCGCTATTCGAGCCGGAACTTGCGCAACTTGCTACGCCGCTGGTTCTGGTAGGGGCCGCGAAACGTATGCCACCTCCATGAAGAAACTCTCTTCATATCGTCGAGCGAAGGGGTTGGTGCGCGGATGCCAAACGGCTAGGAATGGGAGGCTTTAATTATGGCGCACAAGAAAAGCAACCCACGGAATTTGTTGGTCCTCCCGGTTCATAACGAGAACAACCAAGTGGCCCAGGTTTGTAAGGACCTCAAAGTTTTTTTACATACAAATCGTTTTACTTCCGTTCTGGTGGTGGATGACGGCTCGACGGACGGGACTCCCGAATCCTTCCGGCGGTGTCTGGCGGGTGTTTCGCGAACCTCGGTTCTCGCCCTGCCGGATAACGGCGGAAAAGGGCGGGCGATTCGCATCGCCTTCGCCAAAGCCAAGGCGGACTTCTTCGTCTTTATGGACGGGGATCTGGCCTACTCGTTCGATCATCTCCAGCCCATGCTCGCGGCACTGGAAAAGCACGACATGGTCATCGGCTCCCGATCCATGGCTCCGCAACCGCAAGGTGGACTTCCCGCGCGGCGCGCTTTTTTGGGCTGGGCCTTCAACCGGCTTGCCTGCCTTCTTTTGGGATTTGATTACCCGGACACGCAAGCGGGCCTGAAGGGATTCACCCGGGGCGGCGGCCAAAAACTATTTTCAATTCAAAAACTGAACGACTTCGCCTTTGATGCGGAGCTTCTTTATCTCGCCAAGAAACTCGGACTAAGCGTGGGCCAGATCCCGGCGCAGGTCTCCGGACAGCACACCTACAAAACCTCGCAGGTGAAGTTACTCGTGGACTCCCTCCGCTGCCTCATGGACTTTCTACTCGTGCGCTGGTGGTCGGCGACACGGGCCTATAACTTGCCCTGATGCGCTCCATTCTTCTGACCTGGGACATTGAGGAGTACGATGTGCCGGCGGATTTCGGGGAGCCCCCGCTTCAAGACGGGGGTCTCGCTCGAGGGGTGGAAATTTGGCGCGAGTGGCTGGATCTTTCACGGACTTGGAATGCGCCCGGCACGGTTTTTTGCACGGCTCGAATCACAGAGGCCGCCCCCGATCTTCTGCGCGAAACGGCGGCGAGGGGTCACGAAATCGCCTCCCATGGTTGGGCTCACGCCCCGAGCGCAGATCTCCGACTGCGGCCAAGCCGCGAAGCTCTCGAAAAAATCTCCGGACAACCTGTTTTTGGGTTCCGCTCTCCGCGCCTGCGTAAAGTTGACCCCGGTGAAGTGAATGGCAGCGGGTACGCGTACGATGCCTCGCTGAATCCCGCTTGGATTCCGGGGCGGTACAATCATCGGAATCAACCACGGACTCCCCATCGGATCGGCTCTTTATGGGAGGTGCCCGCCTCGGTTCTGCCTGTAATTCGCTTCCCTCTTTTCTGGGCCAGCTTTCATCTCCTTCCCCTTCCCCTCTATCTGGCCGCGTGTCGCCTGGTTCTGGCGAAGGACGGACTCCTAACCCTTTACTTCCATCCCTGGGAACTCTCCGATCTGCCAGAAGCGACACTCCCCCGCTGGTTAACGAGAAGGACGAAAGCCGAAAGAATTCTCCGGATGGCCGATTTTTGCAAATGGCTTGGCACGCAAGGCACATTCCGGACCATCGCGGACTATTTGGCTTTGGTTAAATAAGTCACCCGACCGTGATCATCGCGGGATGACTTGATATAAAACACCTTGGGGCCCGGAGTCGCCACTCGGGCGTTCGGGTCTGCGTATTCCGGATTGGCATCCCAAGCATCGTTCATCACATTGGCTACCGGCACATTCATCGGATTCATCAACTTCTGTGTGCGCTTATGACGAGCCACATAATCGGCGTAGCTCTCCGCCCAAGCAGAACCGCAGGCCATCACGAAGAGCAGAGACAAGACAACCCAGCGCACTATTTTTTAGACCCCACTATCTCTTCGATCTTTTTCAGTATCTCCTGGGGAGCCTGCCAGTCGTTGCCGGCTTTGCCGGTCAGATCCTTGCCGTTCTCATCGAGCAGGACGAGATAAGGGATTCCGTCTGAAGAAAATTTTTCCACTGCGGAGCCTTCTTTTTCCAAAAACCTGACGGCTGGCCACGGCATTTTCATTTCTGTCATATATCCGAGCATGGCCGCCTCATCCTTGTCGGAGCTGACGAAGACCAGTTGGAACTCTTTGTGTTTGGGCTGAAACTCGTTGTACCACTTCACCAATTTTGGCGTGAAGGCACGGCACGGGGGGCACCAGTGGGCCGAGTAGTATATGGCCGTGTACTTCGGGCTGGCCCCTTCCTGTGTAAACGGCTCCGCCTTGGCGCCCTTCGCGGAGATCAGCTTGGGCTGCAAATCACCAAAGAAGTCTGCCCGGCTCACGCTTTGCGCCACGATTCCAAGGGTGAATGACAACAAGCCAATTCTGAGGATTTGGTTCATAAAATCATGTTCCCTTTTTTACGCTTCATCGCAATCCGTTTTTGACCCCCGCAATCCTGTCCGCCACCCTGTCCTCATGGCCACCCGCAACGGAATAGCTCCAAAAACATTCTCCGAGCTTTCCCCGATCTACCGCCAACCCCTCTTCACTCTTTTGGATCAATCCCGCAAGGTGCATCGGGAACACTGGGGAGAAGAGGAAGGAGTCCAGCTCTGCCGTCTGCTCAGCATCAAGACCGGCGGTTGCAGTGAGGATTGCGGGTACTGTGCGCAAAGCTCCCGCTACGACACCGGGGTCAAAGCCGAGCGCTTGATGGATCTCGAATCCATCCTCACGGAAGCGCGGGAGGCCAAAGCCGACGGCGCGGAACGCTTTTGCATGGGGGCCGCCTGGAAGGGGGTCAAAGAGGGTGAAGCAAAATTCGAATCCGTTCTTGGAATTGTTCGTTCGGTCAAAGAACTTGGGATGGAGGTCTGTGTCACCCTCGGCCAACTCACCGATGAAGCGGCTCGCCAACTGAAAGCCGCCGGGGTCACTGCCTACAACCACAATCTAGACACCTCTCCCGAACACTATGCCAAGATCGTCACCACCCACTCATTCGAAGACCGCCTCCGCACCATCCGTTCCGTTCAAAAGGCGGGCATGTCGGTCTGCTGCGGGGCCATTCTCGGGATGGGCGAAACGGAAGATGATCGATTGAAAATGCTCGAGGTTCTTTGTGGATTTAACCCTCCGCCGGAAAGCGTGCCCATCAACTGCCTCATGCCGCAGGAGGGAACTCCCCTCGCCGGCCAAAAGCCGGTCGATGTGTTCGAATTGGTCCGTCTCATCGCCACCACTCGGATCGCCCTGCCCCGCGCCCGCGTCCGCCTGAGCGCGGGTCGCGCCATCCTCACCCGCGAGGCCCAAGGCCTCTGCTTTTTTGCCGGAGCGAACTCGATCTTTTTCGGTGACAAACTTCTCACAATCCCCAACCCCGACGAATCCGACGACCGCGCTCTTTTGCGGACGCTCGGGCTGGCCCAAGCTTCTTAAATCTTGCTACGCGATTGGCCGCCCGATCGGGTGGGGCTACTCTCTCGATTCCATGTCCACCGCTCTTCGCATTGCCGCCTATCTTCGAAAATATCCCAACTTTGCCATCGGCACGATCACGGCAGCACTTCTTTCCACTCTCCTCGGCCTCGTCTATCCCCGCCTCACCGGTTATTTGATAGATGACGTGATAGCCAAGGGTCAGGGCGACCGCCTCCCCTGGTTGGTGGGTGTCCTTGTCCTTGTATTCCTCGGGCGTGATGGACTCAACGCCCTGCGCATTCTCCTTAATAATCTTTTTGAACAGAAGGTGATCCTCGATCTCCGGCGCGATCTTTACGCCGCCTTCCAGCGCCTCTCGGTCTCCTGGTACGATCACCGTTCCAGCGGCGATCTTCTCACCCGCGTGAGCGAAGACGTGATGAATATGGAGCGGATGCTCATCGATGGGATTGAGCAAGGTCTCATTGCCCTCCTCCAGATCGTTGGGGTGGGAATTATTCTTTTTAGGATCGATCCTCATTTGGCGGCCTGGGCGCTGGCTCCAATTCCATTTCTCGCGGCCGGCGCGCTCTACTACACGCTCACCGCCCACCCCCGCTACCGCATCCAGCGCCGAGCCTCATCCGCTCTCAATTCCCTTCTCATGGATCACCTGCAGGGCATGCGGCAGATCAAAACCTACAACTGGCTGAAGGAAGGCTCCCGCCGTTTTGAACGGGTTGCGCAGGACGTCCGCACCGCCTCCCTTGGCATCATGAAAGCCTGGGCCGTGTATTCCCCGACGATGGCTTGGTTCGCCGCCGCCGGGACGTGTCTTGTTCTTTGGCTCGGTGGACGGGCGGTTCTCGAAGGACGGATGGCGGTGGGAGAGTTAGTTGCCTTCCTTCTTTACGTTGGAATGTTTTATGAACCGGTCGGACGTCTTCACAGCTTGAATCAACTGATTCAAGCCGGTCGCGCCGCTGGGGAACGGGTCTTTGCCATTCTCGATGCCGAGCCCGAGCCCGGTCACATCCCCTCCTCTCCCCTTCTTAATCTCCCACCGCGCCAAGGATCCGCCCGTGAGGTGGTTTTTCAAAACATCCACTTTTCCTATCGAACCGGTCGCGAAGTTCTGCACGGCATCAATTTAAAAATTCCTGCCGGCAACTGCCTTGCATTGGTCGGGCCCACGGGTGCCGGCAAAACCACCCTCGCCTCGCTGGTGGCACGCTTCCACGATCCAACCCAAGGCGAAGTTTTGTTGGACGGCATTTCGATTCGCCAAATTCCGCTGGAGAAACTGCGCCGGGAAGTCGGCGTGATAACCCAGGAGCCTTTTCTTTTTCAAGCAACCGTCCGGGAAAATCTTGAGCTGGGCAAACCCGGTGCCACCGATTCCCAGATTGAAATGGCCCTTCGGGCCGCCTGTGCTTTGGATTTTGTCCGTGCTCTTCCCGATGGATGGAACTCAAAAGTGGGCGAGCGTGGGGTTCGGCTCAGCGCGGGCGAACGCCAGAGGCTTTCCATCGCCCGTGCGCTTCTCAAAGATCCGCCCGTCCTCGTCCTTGACGAAGCCACCTCGAGTGTGGACACGGCCACGGAAAAAATGATTCAAGAGGCTTTGGATCATCTGCTCGCTGGACGCACCAGCATCGTTATCGCGCATCGGCTGTCCACTGTACGCAAGGCCAGCGCCATCGCCGTGGTTGAGGCAGGCCGGATTATTGAACTCGGCAAACATGATGAGCTCGTGCACCAAGGCGGGCTCTACGCACGACTTTGGTCCATCCAATCAGAACACGCGGAAATCCACACCATCGAAGAACTTTTCACCGCTCGCTGAGGCCACGAGACGCTCTCTACGGCGCTCCCCCCCCCGTGCTCGCAGCATGCTGCGAGCATGCTGCGAGCACAGAGCCACCCAAGGGAGGCCCGGAGGGCCGGCGAAATGTTTTTCAGCAACCATTTTAGGGCGCAAGCGATTTTATCGCGTTTTCATCGCGTTACGGGCAACGCTGATTCGAGCCGACAGCGCCTTACGACGCAGAAAAACCAATGGATGGCTTTTCCTTTTCCGGTTCTTGGGTCAGTAAGGGCATAATTTGATCCCAGAGGGTCTTCAACTGGGAATCGTGATTCAAAAGCGTCTGGTCGATTTCGGCCACCTTGCGGAGGAATAATTCG
>CAIVGD010000361.1 GCA_903905395.1 uncultured Verrucomicrobiota bacterium | reverse complement strand
GTTCCACCGGAAGCCCGCTTGCTTCAGGGCTTCTCGCTCCTCGTAGTGCGAGACAGCAAAGAACGTGTTGGCCTCGGCAGACAAGATCATTTCTTGTTCTTTCTCTTCCCGTTTCTCATTCCCACCAATAAGAAAACTCAACTTTTTTCAGTCGTCTTTTTACCCACACCTTGCTGCCGGGAGGTTGATATTCCTTGCTGGTATATTCCAAACACCTGCCCTCCCACCCATCTATCCATCTTCTTCTGAATTGCACCCCGTAGCATTTATACCTTAACGCTTTATATGGACATGCCGTGATTGGCTTTCCCTCAAGCCGTGCTTTCTTTCCCATCAAATAAGCCGTGAAGAATGCCTTGCTTCGAGTCTCCCCTCCTTGATAACGCCTGAACCCAACATTCGGAATGCCACGATCATCGAAATCATCCAGATGCAGCTCGGGCGGATTACCCGCATACCCATAGGCCCCAAGAAGCCAACACTCCAAATCAAGCCTTTGCTTGTCTCCAAATATCTGCCTGTTCACGCTTACCCCTTTAGGATTTTAGTTCTGTCAATACTTGGGTCCAGCTTGGAAACAGACGCGTTGCTGTCCAACCCGATGAACTGGTTCTGCTTGTTCTTGTTCCCCGTATCCTCCACTTTTATGTGGAAGTACAACAGGAGGACCATCGCAACGAAAACGGCGGCCACCATCCCGATCCCGGTTGCCAGGGGGTGAGCCCTGAGCAGCCTTTCTGTCCCGACGGCCACAGCCAACATCAACAACAGGAAGAAAGTTATGGCGATGGTTTTTGTCCCTGGATTCATTTCCCCACCTCCTCGACTTTCACCCTAACGACGCGGTAACTACCGAGCCTGTACAATTGTTTGGCTTCGTGTTCCGCTCTCTCTCTGACGCCCGATATGGTGGCGGCAGCTAGGTAGGGCTGGAGACCCCTGCGACCCTTTACCCTAGCACACCACGCCGACGCTTTCAGTTTCTGCTCTTTATTCATCCTACTCCCTCTTTCCCAACAGGGTGTAGTCCTGGTTGTAATACCCAGCTTCGATCACGATCCGGTTGATCTGATAGTTCTGCCCGAGGTCCACCATTATCCAGTGGGGAACAGCCACGCTCGCCGGGCCAGGGTTGCTTCTCTCGCTCGCCCATCGGGTTTCGGGATTGCCATCCACCGCCATGCTCGGCACCTCCCACGCCTCGTGGGATCGGATGGCGGTCGCCGTCTTATTTAGGGCAAGGTTCGTGGTCGGAGAACTCAGGCCGAAAGCCTGGATTTCATAGATGTTGACCTGGCCGGGTCCGTCGTTTGAATAAGTGGCGCTAACCTTTAAATATCGGATGGATTTTGGACACGCCAGATTTAAGGTTACCGATCCATTGACATGGGTTTGGCTGTCGAGAGATACCCAATCCACTGACGGCGGATAGTCATCTAGCTCCTCCCCGAGACATTCCACATTCGCGGAAACCACCTGCACCTGATCCGTCACCGTATCCAATTGATCGTTCAACGCCTGAACCTGGGATGGCATAACTTCCAGGCTGGTTGCTCGGGATTCGAGAGACGCGATTCTGCTGTTCGATATTTGAGCTTGGGTTACCGATTCATAATAGAAAAATTTCCCTTCGAGGTTTGAGTCCTTCACTCTAAGGCTTGCGACACCCAACTCCAGGGCCACGACTCTTATCGAGAGATCGGGGACCGGGGGCGGGAGGGCTCCGACCTTCGTTTCCAGGGCGACGATCCGATCATCCAACTCCGTCCCCAGGTCCAGAAGACTTGCGATCTTTGCTTCGAGGTCCGCAACCTTTCCCGAGAGATCGGGGGGCGGGCTCGGAAGCGCCCCGACTTTTGCTTCCAGAGCGATGATCCGGGTATCCAACTCCGTCCCCAGGGATTGAAGATTCTGTGCGCTCAGGTCGGTGCCCGTGGGGTCAAAGGTGATCCCGATCGCCGCAAGAACTTCCTCGGCGGTTGATCGCGCCTCCTGACCGCAGGAGACCACGAACACCACCCCGGCCAGAAAGCCCAGAGCCAAACCTAAATACCATTTCGCCTTGTGTTTCATGTTGCTACCCCCTTTTTGGTCGTATACACCATAATCATCGCCTGGCAAGCCGGGCAAATCACCTGAGTAACGACTCGTTCTATTTTGACTTTTTTCTTTTCTTTTGGCTTTTGTTTTGGCTTTTTCACTTAACCTCCTTATTCCGCATTCGCGGAAACCGATTCCTCGTTTACATAGCTGACAAGCTCGAAGGTGATTCCGATGGGCGCGAGAACCTGCTGCGCGTTGCGGAGGGTCTCCGCCCGTGCCTTCATCTCGTCGTAGTTCAGCCTGAAAAACTGTCCCGTCGTTTCCCTGGAGCACGCCTCCTCTGCTTCCCAGAAGCCCTCTGCTTTTAACTCCAGCAACTGGTAGACCCACAGAACGTCCAG
>CAIVGD010000360.1 GCA_903905395.1 uncultured Verrucomicrobiota bacterium | reverse complement strand
TCAATCGGTAGCGCTCAGGAGCGCTTTCAATTCCGTGTGACTGGGGACTTTTCCGGTGACTTTGACCGTGCCATCGATCGCCAAGGCTGGGGTCCGCATCACGCCGAATGCCATAATGTCTTTGATGTCCGCAACTTTCCCGATTTCGTATTCGAGGCCCAGTTCATCGGCTGCTTTCTTCGTGGCTTCCGTGAGGGCATTGCACTTGGCACAGCCGGTTCCGAGGATTTGTAGTTTTTTCATATGGCGGGGTTGCTTCCGCAGATCTTCACATCAGCAGGTTGAAAAGGTAACCGACCATGATGATGCTTAGCGCTACGATTCCAAAGAACGTGGCGATGAGACGGGGTTTGAGCACCTTGCGGAGAATGATCGCCTCGGGCAGGGAAAGAGCGATGACAGACATCATAAAAGCCAGCACCGTCCCGAGCGCGGCTCCCTTGCCGAGCAACGCCAGCACAATGGGGATAATCCCCGCCGCGTTCGAATACATAGGCACCCCGATAATCACGGCCATCGGCACGGACCACCAGACGCCTTTTCCCATAATGGATGCCATGAAGTTCTCTGGCACGAAGCCGTGAATGCCCGCGCCGATACCGAGACCCACCAAGACATACAGCCAGACCTGTCCCACGATCTCCTTCACCGAATCCCAGCCGGAACCGACACGGGCCAACCAGTCAGGTGCCTCTACCATATCACGGCTGGCAGGTGGTGTCTTTAACACCCAGTCCTCCACGTACTTTTCCATCCGCAACTTCCCGATGACCCATCCGGAAATGATCGCGATGAGTAGTCCTGTGCCTAGGTAGAGCCCGGCAATCTTCCATCCGAACATTCCGAACAGAAGCACAAGCGCTATTTCGTTCACCATCGGCGCGGATACAAGAAAGGAAAATGTGACACCCAGTGGAACGCCCGCAGTCACAAAGCCGATGAACAACGGAACCGCCGAACACGAACAAAACGGCGTCACAATCCCCAGCAAAGCAGCCAGAACGTTTCCGGCTAACTCACGCTTACCTGATAGCATCCGACGTGTGCTTTCAGGTGTGAAAAATGTACGCACGATGCCCACCCCGAAGACGACCAGCGTCAACAACATGAGCACCTTGGGCGATTCATAAACGAAAAACTCGACGCTCGATCCAAGATGCGAACCACGCTCCAGCGGCAGGATCGAGTAGGTAACCCAATTCGCAAACCGCGCAAGTTGGAGAGATGCAAACCACCAGCACGTCATCCCGATCACGCCAAACCCCACATAGCGAAACAGTTGGGACGTTTTCCTCGTTGGAGCAGACTCGAAATTAGGCGTGTGTACGGGCGCAGCACAGTCACAGCTAGCCTTCGGAGTCGACCCGCCAGCACACCCGGTGAGTTTGTTCTGTTTTTCTTTCCCGTTCATCTCGCGTGAAGATACAAAGTCATGAAATCACTGGGGTCAACTCTCATCACTCTATCTTGTACGAAGGGCGTTTTGTGGGTCTGAACCTTCAACCTCAAAACTGCCTCTCTTCTGACTTCAACTTAAACTCGCGGCCCTCCGCCTCTTCTTTTTCCACCAACTCCTTGAGATAACTCCTCAGTTCTCCCACTCTCTCATCCGGCAACTCCCCATAACTGCACCCCAACTTTTCTCTCACACATCCCGCCACATGGGCGTAGGGATTTCTACCTCGGGGATGCCGAGGATCCGTTTTTAACACCCCGCGCAGGCGATCCCCCACCGCCATCATCTCCGCCCATACCTCCCGCCGCAGATCCGGATTCAATCGGGCCGCCGCTTGACAACCAGCAAGGTAATGTCATCCGACCGCTCCGCCTCCCGCACAAAATCCTCCACCTGCTCCACCACTCTCTCGGTCAACTTCTCCGCGGATAAAGCCGCCCCGCCCTTCACCGCCTGTTGCAACCTCTCCTCCCCAAAAAGATCCTTCGCCTCATTCATCGCCTCGGTCACCCCGTCCGTATAGACCAGCAGGCTCTCCCCCATCTGCAAATTCAACTCCCGTTCCCCAAACTTCGCATCCTCAAATACCCCCAGCGGCATACCCCCCGGCGGTTCGTACTCCGGTTCACCCTTAGCCGGAATCCGAATCGGCGGATTATGCCCTCCCTGCCCATACACCATCCGCCCCGTCCGCGTGTCCACGATGCCCAAAATCATCGTCACGAAGAGATTCGCTTGATTCTCCTTGGTCAACTGATCGTTCACCCTCGTCAAAATCTCCAATGGACTCCGCCCCGGCACTGCCGTTGCCCGGATCAGCGTCCGCGTCACCGCCATAAAAATCCCCGCCGCAATTCCCTTGCCCGACACATCCCCCACCACAAAACAGATCTTCCCAGGCTCCACCGGAAAGAAATCGTATAAGTCCCCGCTCACCTCCTTGGCCGGATCTAGTCGCGCAAAGATCTCGATGCCCGGTGCCTCCTCCCTCGTCGGAAAAACCTTCGGCAACAAACCACCCTGCAATTCTCGTGCCAAATCCAGATCCCTTTGCACCTGCGCCCTCTCCAACGCCGCCTCATGCGCCCGGATTCGGACCAAGGCCGCGGCCACCAACCCCGCAAAATACTCCACCATCTGCTCGTCCTGCTCCGTGAATACGGACCGTCCGATGGGGTTGAGAAATTCAATCACCCCCACGCACTCCCCCCCATCCAACAAAGGAGCCGCCAACAAAGCCTTCGTCTTCCATCCCGTCTTTTCATCCGCCTTATTGTAAAATCGCGGATCCTTCGCCGGATCATTGACCCGGATGGTCTTCTTCTCTGTCATCGCCGTCCCCACAATCCCCTGCCCTTTCGGCACCCGCAGCGTCCCCAATTGCGGCGCGCTGTCCCCGTGGGCAGAGTGGATCACCATCTCCCCCGAGTCCGCATCCGGCAGAAAAATGGAACAAGCCTCCGCCCGCATCCAAGGCCTGCTCTTTCCCAGAATTTTAAGCAAAAGCCCTCCCAAATCCGCTTCCCGCCCGATCTCCCCAGCCAGACGAAATAAAGGCCCGTAATCCATCTCTCCCTCTCTGTTCTTCGATCGATCCGCCATAAATTTCACTCTACCTCAACCCGCAGGATTGTCAGAACGAATCCTTTCCCGCATCCTCATCGCATGTTCCCCACCATCCGCCTGCCTAACACCACCCTCTGGGAAGCCAGTCCTTATCCTGGAGTCGAATTTGCCATCCTCTCCCACGATCCCGCCAACGGCGCCAGCTTTCTCCTTCGGCGCTTCGCCCCCGGCACACTCATCCCTGCCCATCGCCACCCGCAAACCTCTGAATCCGTCGTCATCCTCAAGGGAAAATGGATCGAAGCCAATGTCGCCTACGGGCCCGGCTCTTTCCTTCACGCCCCAAAAAATATCGTCCACGGCCCTCACTCAGCCGAAAAAGAAGTCATCAGTGTGACGTGGTACGATGGCCCGATCACCGTCGAGACAATCGATGTCTCCGATCCCGCACCCGAACCGATCCCCGCACCCGTTACGACTTCGGAATCGGTTTGAAAACAATCTCTACACGGCGATTTTTTGCCTGACCCTCCGGGGTATCGTTGGGAGCCACCGGATGGCTTTCCCCATAGCCCACCGCCGCCAATCTTTCCGCCGGTACCAAGCCCGTGCCCTGTAACGTCCGCACTGCCACCGCCGCCCGCGCG
>CAIVGD010000359.1 GCA_903905395.1 uncultured Verrucomicrobiota bacterium | reverse complement strand
TTCCAACTCCTCGGACGAGCCATGGAATTGGGACGTTGGACGCGGAGAGATCCAGTCGGCTCACTATGACTATGGCTGCGTGAGCGAAAGCCAGATCAAAGATGGAACAGCCGATTCTTATCCGGTTATTTTCGACGCAGGCTCCGACATCATGGACGGAGAAACGATCGAAGCCCTGCGCCGCTATGTCGAGAAGGGTGGGACTTTTATTGCCCTTCATAATACCGGTCGCAACGATCCTCTTGAGCCAAACTCTTGGCCCATCTCAGAGCTGACCGGCTTTAAGGTCACATCCTCAGGAAAACGAGGCAACATCCGTTTCGTCAATGATCTCCCTGTCTTCAAAGGGTGGGAAGGCAAACAGTTTAAAGCTCAGGGGATCGCGCTCGACTGGAAAAAGAACGATGTCGCCGATGGCACCGGGATCGTTTTATCCTCCGAGGATCCCGAGTCAAAGGCCTTGGCGCTCTGGGAAGATGGCTCGATCGCCGTCGGCATGCGGACGATTGGCAAAGGCCGGGTGATTGTCCTCGGGGCATCGTTTTGGCGCGACGGCCAGGATATCAATGGCCGATGGGTTCCTTACGGCACCAACGCCTTTTTTGACCGGCTTCTGACGGATCTCGGCGTGAGCAAGGAGGCGGATGCCTCTTCCAACAGAGTTTGGGTCAGGAAGACAACCACAAAAAATGGCCTCCAGGACTGGTTGATCGCGATCAACGCCAACGAGAGGGGGAACAACGCGGAGAACGCCGAGGTGACTTCCGATCTTTCTCTGAAAGTCGATTCCGTTCCGGATTCCGTCATCGACATGGTCACCGGCGCTCCCGTTGATTTTAAAACCAGGCCGGGCGGGTGGGTTGATATTCCATCCGTCAAGTTTGCCAAGTATGACACCAGAATCTTTGCCGTGAATCGGGCCGGCACGGTCGCCGATGCGATTCCAGCATGGTGGGCTGAGAAACTGAAATATTGGAAAAAATCACCGGAAGAGCTCGCGAATGTCTCAACGCCGCCCAACGACTCGGCGGATGCACCGGAGGCGATCCCGTTCGACAAGTGGAGCTTCCAGACCGATCCCGACGGCGCGATCAGCAAGGCCGGCGCATGGACGCAACCGGGCTTCGATGACAAGGCATGGAAAACCATCCCATCTGGTTCGTGGAAGCTTCTTGATCCAGACCTCAAGGCTTACGACGGCATCGGTCTTTATCGCAAGGATTTCACAATCCCCGCCGCATGGAAGGGCCATGTCATCACGCTCAACCTTCTCGATTATGCCGCGTGCGAAAAAGGCGAATTCAGCATCAACGGCGTGAAGGTCTATGAATTTAAGGTCGGCTCATTTCAGCGCGCGCAGGGGATCCATCCGAACCTGAATTTCGATATCACCAAGCTGCTCCATCTCGATGGCCCCAATACGCTATCTGTCAAAGTCGAGGGCGGCAAGGAACTCGCAGGGGTCTGCGGAGCGGTCTGGGTCGCTCCCGAGCGCGTTCTCTCACCCTCCATAGATTTGAACGGAACCTGGAGCTGCGTCATGAAGGATTTTGTTACCGCGAAGGATGTCTCGATTCCCGGCAAGATATTTGGCCGGTATCTGAAGCGCGAAGTGGATATTCCGGCGGATTGGGCGGGTCGGCAGATCTTCCTCCATTTGGAGACCCCCGCGAACTGGTGCGGCGCC
>CAIVGD010000358.1 GCA_903905395.1 uncultured Verrucomicrobiota bacterium | reverse complement strand
GCCAGTTGGAGTTGAAGTTTAAGTCGGAAGAGCTGAGAACTAAGAGCTAGGTGGTGGTGGTATCTTCGAGGTCGGCTAACTGGAAAGCTCAAAGAATAAAACAAATGTAGGGCGCCGTCTGAATTGAATCCAGATGGTGGGCAAAGCTGCCGTAATTAAAGTGTAACACGTGTTACACTTTAAGTGAGGCATGGGGAAAATATAAACGCGGGGGACGGGGCCCACATGGCGAGTGTGCTTGAGGGTTTTGTGCGGGGCGGTTTTGAGGTAGGATCTGGCATTGTGAGTATAAAAGCTGACTACCAGCCTGTGCCGGATGCCTCAGGTCATTTTGGGGAGTATGGCGGGAGGTATGTCCCGGAGACGCTGGTTGCGCCACTGGAGGAGTTGGCTACGGAGTTTGAAAAAGCACGGCAGGATCCGGTTTTCCAGCACGAGTTATTGGAGATGCGTCGCGATTTTACAGGCCGTCCTACTCCACTTTATTTTGCCGAACGGATTACCCAGCAGTGCGGAGGGGCGAAGATTTATTTGAAACGGGAGGACCTTCTGCACACCGGCGCCCACAAGATTAACAATGCACTCGGGCAGGTACTGCTCGCACGCAGGATGGGCAAGAAACGGGTCATTGCGGAGACTGGAGCGGGACAGCATGGCGTGGCCACGGCGACTATGGCCGCTAGGTACGGGATGGAGTGTGTGATTTACATGGGGGAGGAGGATATGAGGCGGCAGTCCATTAACGTTACGCGGATGCGGTTGCTGGGAGCGACGGTCGTGGCGGTGACGGCGGGGCAGAAAACTTTGAAAGAAGCGGTGAATGAGGCGATGCGCGATTGGGTGACGAATGTGAGGACGACCCATTATGTTCTAGGGACGGCGTATGGGGCTCATCCTTATCCGTACATGGTGCGGGAGTTTCATCGGGTGATGGGGGAAGAGGCTCGTGCGCAAATGATGTCGCAGGAAAAGAAGTTGCCGGATCTGGTCTGCGCCTGCGTGGGCGGGGGGAGTAATGCGATCGGGATCTTTTATGCTTTCCTCAACGATACCAACGTTCGGTTGGTCGGGGTTGAGGCGGGCGGGGAGGGGATCAAGCCAGGGAAACATGCGGCACGATTCCAAGGGGGTAAGCTCGGCGTACTGCAGGGTTCAAAATCCTTTCTTTTGCAAAACGCGGACGGACAGGTCGAGGCCACACACTCGGTTTCAGCAGGGCTTGATTACGCGGCGGTGGGACCGGAGCACTGTCATCTCAGGGATGTCGGGCGGGCGGAGTACACCTACGCGACGGACGACGAAGCGCTGAATGCATTTTCGACTTTGGGAAAGATCGAGGGGATTCTACCGGCGTTGGAGACGGCGCATGCGGTGGCCTTTGCCATGAAAGAGGCGCCTAAGATGAAGAAGAATCAGATTATTCTGGTGAATCTATCCGGTCGGGGAGACAAGGATGTCAACGAGGCATCGCGGTTTTTGTTGAAGGATGGGTAGGAAATCAAGGACGCGGCGGCATCTCCGAGGTCGCCCAACTGGGCGATGGACGCCGTGATTTTTGCCCCTACTTAGCTACGCCACGAAGAGCGTGTGCAAAACTGGAAAAGGGAAATCGGAATAGTGGATTCGGAATTCGGGAAATCACGTGCAGATCTTTACGGAGTTGCGTGAGGGTATAAAAAAAGTAAAGGAAGACCGCGTCTTTTGGCGGTTTGAGTAGTTTAATCCTAGATGAGGAGTATTGATGCACCGAAGCAAGGAGTACCTCGGATTCTGGTGATCCGCGGGCAGAAGGTGATACTGGATCAGGATCTAGCTCGGATTTATGAAGTGACGACGACGGCGTTGAATCAGGCGGTAAGAAGAAATTCCAGAAGGTTCCCGGATAGATTTTTGCTACACCTTGTCAGACAGGAGCTTAGAGCTTTGATATCACAAAATGTGATATCAAAAGTCGGGCGCGGAGGAGCGACCAAGCCGCCGATGGCGTTCACGGAGCACGGAGCGTTAATGGTGGCATCGATCTTGAACTCGGATCGGGCGATCTCGATGTCGATTTACGTGATCGAGGCTTTCATACGACAACGGGAGGAGTTGGCCACCAACGCGGTGATTTTGAAGCGCTTAGCGGAAATAGACCGGTCTTTGATGATGCACGATGAGGCGCTTCAAGAACTGTATCATAAGTTGTTGCCGTTGTTACAATCGGGTCCAGCGCCAAAGCAAAGGGCGATTGGTTTTGGGCTCTGAAGTTTAGGTTGGGACGGCACGCTGTGGCGGCAGGATGGATCGGTAAGCGAACTAGGATTGGCACCACAGGAAGCCGGCATTTTTAAAAAAGCGGCGGATCATGAGGTGGACGAGTTTTCTTCCGCGGGTAGAAAGACGGGTGAGAATCGCGGCGTTGGTGATGGGGATGGAAAGAACAAGAATCATGGCCGTTTGGTAATCCTGCCATGCGTCCTCGATCGGGTAGCGACGCACACCGCTGAGGCTCAGGGATTGATGCCAAATCTGCACGAGTTTGTACTGATCGGATCGGGGAAGTGGATGGGAAGAACTGCCTGCGGCCAACCGAGCCAGATCGAAAGCAGGCAGACCCCATCCGGCCAATTGCCAATCTATAAAAAAAACTCTCGGGCGAGTACGGGAACCGGTGAAAAGGAGGTTGTCGGCTCGCAGGTCGCCGTGAATCAGGGTGACGGGTTGATTTCGTGCGGCACGAAGTGCCCGGTCAATCCTCCCAGGAAGTTGAACGATCATCTGTCGGTCCGCCTGGGTGAGAACCGAACTGCAGATCCTGAGAAACTCGCGCAGGTGAGACCTGACTTCATGGGCGAGCATATAATGGTGGCGAGGGAGTTGTTTTGTTTTTGCCCGCATAGGGGATTCCCAAAAACGGGCGTGGATCGTGGCGATGGATTTGGCGGTGGTAGTGAGTTCAGCCCAAGAAAGGCCTCGGGATTGGGCGACGGTACGGCTGAGGGTGATCTCTTCGAGCAGAATCAGTCCATCGGAACCGCGGGAGACAGATGTTGATGTGTGGCAATGGGGCACGAGTTTTCCTTGGAGCGGGCGGAGGAGTTCGTACGCCGCGCATTCGCGGTCAAAGGCACGCAATTTGCCAGCGAACTTTCGGGCTAATGGATTTTCAGAACCCACCTTGAGGACAGAAGAACGTAGGTCGCCCAGTCGAGTGGCCCGGAAGGTCTGGCTGAGAAAACCGGCCGTGCGCAAAGGACGAATGAGGAAGCGGGCTGAGTTCAAGGTTTGGCCGTTTCCGGAATTTGAAGTATCTGACCGGGGCGAAGGATCGAGTTGGTCGGCAGTTGATTGATCACCCTGATTTCGTCGGCGGTGGTGCGGAGACCACGCTTCTCCAAATCCCGGGTGATGCGGCTCAAGGTGTCTCCAGATTTCACGACGTAGGTGGAAGAGGATCCTGCTTTTGGAGTTTCCGACGGGATGGGTTGAGCGGTCGTCGTGGATAAAGAGCCCTTGCCGGCACGGGCGAGGAGCGGACGAAGTTTTTCAGAAGGAGAGGCGAAGTTGAGACTTTGGCCATCGAGAAGAAGGAAGGAGGCGACGCCGACGACTCGGCCTTGCGAATCGAGAACGGGGGAACCGCTCGAGCCTTTGGAGATGGGAGCAGAGATTTGGAGGACTTCCCGGTTTTCTCCCGGCATTTTACGCCGAGCGGAGACGATCCCCTCCGTGAGAGTTCCTTCGAGACCAAGAGGACTGCCAATGACGGCGATGCGGGTGCCGGCATCAACCGAACCTGGCGGGGCGAGGGAAAGGCATGGCAGGTCTTTGCCCTCCAACTGGAGAATCGCGAGGTCGTTGGGAATATCGGTGACGAGTACTTTTCGGACGGGAAAGAGGCCGCCGTTTTCCGCCTTGGCGATGATGACCCTGGCTTCAGCGATGACATGGTGATTCGTGACAAGGAGGCCGTCGGGTGAGACGAGAAAGCCGGTGCCGGAACCTATCGTCTTACCGTCTTCGTCCTGGAGAACTAGGAGGTAAACAGCGGGGCGGGTTTGCCGTGCGAGGGCACGGAGATCGGGGATCTCGGAGGCTGGGGAAGCCACAGATCCGCACAGAGTGAGGGCCAAGAACGAGCGGGCTAGCATTCCTTGAGTAAAGAGGAAGATATGAAGGAGGCGAGATCTTGTCGGAGATTGCGGGGGAAGGCATGGGCAGGGCATAGTTTTGATCTGTGAATGTGATGAAAATAGCCAAGTTTCTTCTTTCGGGCCTGCTAGGGGTGTTGGGAATTGTATCAACCCTGCTCTTTGAGCCGAATGTCTTTCGCGGAATCACTGTGCCGTTAACAGCGCGAGCATTGGGCTGGAAAGCGAAAGCGGAGGTGGCGCGTCTTTCTCCTTTTGGAAAACTTGAAATCCAAGGACTGGAGGCGGTGGATCCGCAAAAGTCCCGCTTGGCGCTGGATTCGTCTCTTCTGGTGGTGAAACTGGAGAGTCTTCTTTCAGGCAAGCTAGAGATCGTCCAGCTAGATCTCAAATTTGGATTGATCGATCTGGAAATGAGCCAACCTCAGCCTTCCTCCGGGCCGATTCAATTTCCGTTGGTTCTACAGGAGGCGTCGATTGAGATCACGGAAGGACGGGTGCGACTGGCGCAAGGTGCCTGGATTCTGGGTGGAGTGGAGGTGAAGGCTCAAGGTTGGGATGGGCGCACTCCGCGGGAGATCCGGGCCAAGCTACAAAGGTTGGACTGGAACGGTCCCGGTCAGGAGGAGATCTGCGGATCTGTTTCCATGAAGGCCAGTAAAAGCGCAGGAGCCGCGGGCGGTGATCAGTGGGACGCGAACCTCTCGGCGGATGTGGCCACTGTGGTTGATTTTTCGCCTGCGGAGTTGGTGGTGCCGTGTCGGTTGGTGCTAGATGGGAGGGCTACGGCCACCCCCTCGGGTGACTGGAATGTGGAAAGCATGCGAGGATCGTGGGAAGGCGTGGGAGGGGTGAAACTGGCGGCCTCTGCAACGGGTCGATGGGCGGCCTCGGGCGACTGGGCGTCGGAAGTTCAATTGGATCCGGTGAATCTGGGAATCGCTGGGATGCTTCTGCAGGCAAGGGGGGTGAAATCGTCGGCGGGCAATCTGGGGGGAACGTTAAGCTTGCAAGGGGGTAAGAAAAAGCCGGTCACGGCTCGCGTGAACCTGCAGGGGCAAAATGTGCAGATCCAGCCTTCGATCGGCCCGGCGTGGCCTGGCAAGCCTGCCGATTTTGCGGCTTCCATCGCCGGGGCTTGGACGGGGGAGGATGGATCCCTGCGAGTGGAAACCCTGCAAGCTTCGCTCGGACAAAAAGGCCAACCCCAAGATTTGCAGATGAGTTTGGATCGTCCGGCGGTCTTTCATCCCAAAGGTGGAGGCCCCGCGTCCTCCGAAGCGGCAGTTTTGCAATGGAGTTTGCGCGGAATGGAAATGGCGGCGGTGGCTCCTTTAGTGATCTCTCCCCAGCAATTGAAAGTGCAGGGCGGACAGCTTTCGGCGAGTGGGCGAGCGGATATCCAGAGTTCCACGATCAACGTAACGGGTCGGATCGAGAGTCGGGCGATGAACGCATCCGGTTCCCTCCTCCAAGGAAATCTTCAGATCACTTCAGCGGCGATCGATTTCCGGGGAAATCTTCAGGGGTCGGAGAAGATCAAGGTTGAGGAGGCTGTCCTAACCGCAGATTGGGAAGGTGGCGTAACCAACGATGTGCAGGCCAAAATTCAGGCCGAGTGGGACTTGGGCAAAGGCGAGGGGTGGTTGATCGGTGGGGCGGAAGCCGGGCTGATCGGCCTCGGGAAGGCATGGTCGGGGGCCAAGCTTTGGCCCGAAGCGGGGCAGGCCAAAGTGCATCTGGAGTTTTCTGGAAACACCTCAGACAAGGGCAGCGGATTGTTCTCCATCACTCTGCAAAACATGCATTGGGCGGGGGAGACGGCGAGTCCGTGGCAGGCGAAGGTTTCTTCCGAAATGAAAAACTTGGCCGGAGTTTGGAGTCTGCCGGAGATCGCGTTGCAGTCGGACCGGGGCGGGCAAACACTTCTCGATGGGCAGGGCTCGGTCGAATGGATTCCGGAAAAAGGTGAGGGCAGGGCAAAAGTTGATCTGCGGAAGGCGGAGTCATCCCTCGTGGTGCCGATTCTCTCCATCCTAACGCCGTCGTGGCAGTGGAAGGAGGCATCCGGCACCGGCTCTTTCCAATATGATCGGCACGCCCAGCAGGACCGGGCGGACGTAAATCTTCACGGAGTGATCACTGTTGAAACCGGCCTCCCTGGTCATTCCAGGTTGGTTGATTTTTCTTCCGTGGACGGATCGGTCCGGGCTTCGTGGCCGTCCGCCGTTTCGGGAAAATTCTCGGTTGACGCCTTTTCGCTCCAAGCCCTTCACCGCGATGGCTCGGACGCGATCCGAGCCTCTCTGGACAAGCCTCTCCTTTTGGAAAAGATCGCTGAGGGCGAATGGCAACTCGCGGGCAAGGAGGCGATTTCCGGGGTAATGCAGTTCACTGGATGGCCGATCGGCCTTTTCGGCCCCTTGATTTTTCCGAAGGCCACGGAAACTTCCCTTTTGGGATCGATCTCAGGTTTTCTCAAGGTACGGGGCAACCCGCAAACGGGGGTCCTCACCGGGGAAGTCGATTTACAGTCGCCCGATCTGATGGTCACGCTTCCCAAGATCCAATTCCCCGCGAATCAGGTGAGTTTGCTGGCGGGAATTTCGCTGGGCGCGGATCGGCAGGTAAAAATTCAAAAGGTCCAGCTGACCTCACGGCAGGGTGCGCATAGCTGGCTGGAATTCTCTGCGGAGAAGGACGCGCACTCGGCGTTGGCCGTCGTGGGAAAAATGGATCTGGCAACGGCCTCGCAAAACTTCGTTGGTTTGGCGGACTGGGTTTCCGGAGGTGTTTTGGTGTGCAAGGCGGAAGTGGCGGACCTAAAGGAGGGGATTCGTAAAATCGGCTACAGTACGGAGATCACCCAGTTCTCGGGAAAACTTTCGGAAATCGGCGCCATCACGGGCGTTGGGGTGAAGAGTCAGGGAATCGTGGAGTGGCAGGATGGTTTGAGATCTCTTTCAGAAGTTCAGCTAAATGCCAGCGGCGCGATGGGAAATATTTCCGTGAGCAAGTTTTCCTGGACCAAGACGGGACCTTTTTCCTGGGAATGTGGCCGGATTTCTGATGGTTGGATGAGGATCTTGTCCACCCCTTGGCTTCGCCCCGCCCAGTGGGTGGATGGAGATCTGGTTTTGGGTGCTGGTTTTTTGCAAACCGGCAACCACGGAGCGAGCGGAGAGTTTGACCTGACGCTTCTCGAGGCCCGGTTGATGGAAGACATAAAACTGCCTGCGGCTTCCGTCCGGGTGGGTGGGGATTTTGAGTATGACAGGCGGACGGACAGTCTGACCCTGAAAGATGCCAGCCTTCTCTTCCCGGATTACCGCAACAACCCGGTGGAAATTCCAACCATGAGCTGGAGCCCTGGTTCGATCAGTGCGCAGTTGAAGGGAGGGGTTATTGATCTGCGTGGTCTCTTGGCGCAAACCAAGGGGCTCCTAAGCGCAAAACCGGATCCGAAGGCATCCCCTTCAAAAAGCAATCCCAAGCGGATGGATCTTTCGGTGGATGTGGATCAGATCATCGTGGATGAAGCGACTGTGGGCCCGGTGAAAGTGCCACACTTCCGATTCGGGCCGGAAGGAATCATTCTCGAACCTTCCACCGTGCAGGTGAAGGGAGGGTCGATTAGCGCCTCGGTGGTCTCCTCGGCTACGGGGCAACCTGTGCAGGCCCGCGTAGTGATGAACAAGTTTCCGCTCGGGGCGATCCTGGGAAGTATGATTACGGATGCGAAGGGCCCGATCGGGGGATGGATCGATCTCCAACTTTCGGCCCAAGCCGCCGGTCCGACGATCGAGGAGCTCCGCCGTTCCCTGTCAGGGCAGGGCAGTTTCAGGCTGTACCAAGCGCATCTGGAGCGGTTGCCATCCATGTCCAAGGCCCTGCAGAGTGCCGGCCAACTGCTGGGCTCGAGCTTTATCGCCTCGAGCGAGATCAACGACCTGGGTTCTGAGTTCAACCTTCAAGGGGAAAAGATCAGTGTTCCCAATCTGCAGGTCACGGGTACCGCTATTTCTGCCAGCCTTAATGGGTGGCTGAATTGGTTCAGCCAGACTCTCGATTTCAAGCTGCGCTTTGCGTTGACGAAGGAAGCGATGCAGAGCAGTGGGCAGTTGCAGGGGGCCATGACCCAGCTCATCGGCAAGAGCAACGATTACTACACGAAGATTCCTGGCGATGCCCGCATCAGTGGGACCCTCAGTGATCCGAACGTGGAGATGAATATTGGAAAAATGCTGGCGGAGAGTGGAATCAATCTTCTGATGAATGCCCCTTCGGGAATTTTGCAGGGCGCGAACGGCGCAACGGGGGGAGCGGCCTCTCCCGTCACCGCCCCGTTGCAGGGCGCGCTAAAGATCTTTGGGTTTTGAGTCGCGCGGGATTTCTCAGTAGGATGACGTGATGCGCAGTATGACCGGCTTTGGTTCAGTCCAGATCCCAACCCGTCATGCCCAGATTCGGATTGAAGTCTCATCTGTGAACAAACGGGGTTTGGAGGTGATCGTTTTCACTCCCGGGGAACTCACACGGCTAGAACGGCAGGTCCGGGAGGAGGTGGCGGAGGCGGTCGCGCGGGGCAAAGTCACCGTAGCTCTGCAAATGGAGCCTTCCCGTTTGAGCCATGGACGAAGCTTGGATTTGCAGAAAGCAGCGGCTTACGCAGGTACATTGCGGACGGCGGGAAAAAAACTGGGTGTGAGCGGAGGTCCGTCTTGGTCTGATCTTCTCGGGTTGCCAGGGGTGGTGGTAAGCACCCAAGTGACCGTGACCCCAGCCGATGATCGAAAGATTCTGTCTGGCGTGCGCGGGGCGTTGCGAAAAATGGTGGAGTCGCGTGAACGGGAGGGGCGGCACATGGTTCAGGTTCTGCGAGCTCATCTCAAAAAAATGGAGGGTGTTCGAGGAAAGATGGAAAAGTCGGCTGGAGCGATGCGCCGCAAACAGGGAGAAAGACTTTGTGCCCGTCTTAGGGAACTGGCGGGGGAGGCGGGTGTGGCGCTGGAACCGGATCGGGTGGTCCGGGAGATGGCCTCGGCGGCGGATCGTGGTGATGTGACAGAGGAAATCAACCGGATACGGGCTCATCTGGTGGAGGCCAACGGGCTGGTTTCCACGAAAGCGCCGGGGGGAAGGACGTTGGAATTTCTCATTCAGGAGCTCCAGCGGGAGGTCAACACGGTGGGATCGAAATCGGGCGAACTGGACTTGACGAGGTTGGCGATCGTTTTTAAATCCGAGTTGGAAAAACTCAGGGAACAGGCGGCCAATCTTGAATAATTTCACACGCTCGGGGATTTTGTTTGTGGTTTCGGCTCCTTCTGGCACGGGCAAGACCACGCTCTGCACCAATGTCCGCCAGACGCCGGATTTAGTATATTCGGTAAGTTGCACAACCCGGCCCATGCGTTTGGGGGAGAAGGAAGGGGCGGATTATTTTTTCCTGTCTCAAACCGATTTTGAAAAGAAGCGGAAGGCGGGGGGGATGCTGGAATACGCCGATGTGTACGGCCACTACTACGGAACTCCCAAAGGGACGGTGTTGGAGCATCTGGCTGAGGGAAGGGATGTGCTGCTCGATATTGATGTACAGGGGGCCCGACAGATCCGGGAATCGAAGGATCCTCAGATCAAAGCCTCGCTGGCGGACATTTTTATCATGCCGCCGGATCTGGAGGAGTTACGCCGGAGACTTGAAGGGCGGGGGACGGAGACGGCGCAACAGATTTCCACCCGCATCCAGGCGGCGGATGCTGAGATGGCGGAGTGGAAGAGCTATCGGTACACGATTTTAAGCAGTTCGATGGAGGAGGATTTGATCAAGTTCCGCGCCATCATCCGGGCGGAGCGTTATTTGAGCCGGAGGCTGAATCTTCAACATGGCTGAGAAACCATCTCACATAGTCATTCTCGGAGTGACGGGTTCGATCGCTGCTTTTCGGGCGGCCGATCTGGCCAGTGCGATGGTCAAGGAGGGCTGGGAGGTGCATGCGATCATGACGGCGAACGGGGCGCGTTTTCTGACCCCACTCACGCTCGCGGCTCTGACGCATCAACCCGTACACACCTCCCTGTGGGAGGAGAGGGATGGAGGAGGGATGACCCATCTGGATCTGGCGGAAAAGGCGGGCGCGATTGTGGTGGCTCCGGCGAGTGCGGATTTTTTGGCGCAGGCGGCTCATGGATTGGCGGGAGATGTGTTGGGCGCGGTGCTGTTGGCGACTCAAGCACCAGTGCTTTTTGCGCCCGCCATGAACACACACATGTGGCAGCACCCCGCCACGCAGGCAAACGTGAAGATATTACAAACCCGTGGGAACCATCTGGTGGGTCCGTCGGAGGGGAGACTGGCCTGCGGAGCCGAAGGACCGGGGCGAATGGCCCCCGTCGCTGAAATCATGGAACAAGTAAAAAAACTTTTAAAAGAAAACGCTTGGGGGCGAAAGAAGCCATGAGCAACAATCAGTCCCAGAATTGGTGATCAACCCCGGGATATTTGCGTGATCGCCTTCCTGCAATACTTCACCGAAGAGGAGGGCTGAACATGTCGTGGCGTTTGCCGCTCGGGGATGTCGGACTTCTCGTGGTGGATGTGCAGGAGAAGATGGTCGTGGCGGTGAAGGAGCCTGTCGATTGGCTGGCTAGGTTGGAGATTCTGGTGCAAGGGACGCGTCTACTGGGATTGCCGATTGTGGTGACGGAGCAGGTTCCGGCCAAGCTGGGAAAAACCGTGGCCTCGATTCAAAAAGCACTTGGCAGTGGGTATAAAGCTTTGGCGAAAACCCGGTTTTCAGCAGCGGAAGAGGGAAAAAGTTTGAAGAGAAAGAGAATTTTGGTGGCGGGCTGTGAGGCGCATGTCTGCATCCGGCAAACGGTATATGATTTGCGTCTCAAGGAATTGACGCCCGTGGTGGTGGCGGATGCAGTTGGATCAAGAGAAGCCAGAGACCGGGAGATCGCCTTGGCCGAGATGAGGGCCGACGGGGTTGTGGTGAGCACGGTGGAGGCTGTTCTTTTTGAAATGATGGAAAGTTCTGACCATGCAAAATTTCGGGCCATCCAAGCTTTGATCAAGTGAAACGGGGACAGGTGAGAAGGAACAGGGAACCGCTTAGAGTTAGAAAGATGCAAACGAGGTGTGTTTTTCCTAGCCCGGCATAGGAGAAAGGCACACCCTCTTTTCATATATGAAGCCCGTGCTTAATGCTGCCCCCCGCTGGCCTTTCGTCGTTTCGGTTGTACCCCGTGTCCCGGAAGGGTTGGAGTCCCTGCGGAATCTTGCCTTCAACATGTGGTGGAGCTGGAATTACGATGCGCTGGAATTGTTCCGCGAGCTGGATCCTGAACTTTGGGAATCCTGCGGGCACAGTCCGATCAAGATGCTCCGGTTGGTCAAGCAGGCGCGTCTGGAAGCGGCGGCCAAGGACAAGTCGTACCGGGAGAAGGTGGAAGAGATGCACGATCGCCTTCAGGCATATCTCGACCGCAAGGACACTTGGTTTGCCAAGAATATGCCCAAAGAGAAGGACGATCACCCGCTGGTGGCATATTTTTCCGCCGAGTTCGGTTTTCACGAATCTCTGCCCAACTACTCTGGGGGCCTGGGTATTCTGGCCGGAGACCACTGCAAATCGGCCAGCGACCTCGGGTTGCCGTTCGTGGCGGTCGGACTTCTTTATCGTTTCGGATATTTTTTCCAGAAAATAAACCGGGAGGGGTGGCAGGAAGCCTCTGCGGTGGACAATGTTTTTCAAGATCTGCCCATCCGTGAGGCGTTGGCTCCGGACGGGAAGACTCCGATCGTGGTCGAGCTGGCCATGCCGGGTCGGAAAGTTTTTGCCAAAGCCTGGGAGGTGAGGATCGGGCTAACCCGTCTTTTCCTCATGGACACGGATCTCGGGGAAAACTCTCCCGAGGACCGAAAAATCACGTACCAACTGTACGGTGGGGATCAAGAGATGCGGTTGTGCCAGGAAATCGTGCTCGGCATCGGCGGGGTGAGGGCGCTCGCCGCGATGGGATTTCAACCCTCGGTCTATCACATGAATGAAGGGCACGCGGCCTTTCTCGGTCTGGAGCGGATCCGGATGTTGATCACTGCGGAAAAATTAACCATGATCGAAGCTCTGCAGTTCGTGGCTGCCAGCAATGTCTTCACCACCCACACCCCCGTTCCGGCAGGTAACGACGCCTTCAGCACGAAGTTGATGGAAAAATATTTCGGGAATTTCATCAAGGAGTGTCACGTCGGATTTGATGAGCTTCTCAAACTGGGGCGGCCTTGGGCGTACAAGGAAGACGAACCCTTCAGCATGACGATCCTCGCTCTGCGTCTTTCCCGGCAGGCGAACGGCGTGAGCGCCATTCATGGCCGGGTCTCGCGGGACATGTGGCAGAATATCTGGCCCGGGGTACCGAATACGGAGATTCCGATCCAGCATGTGACCAATGGCATCCACACCTTCACCTGGATGGCGCCGGAAATTCGCGCCCTCTTGGAAAAACAAGGGGGGCCGATGATGCCCGAGGATCTCGCCAAGGCGGATGAGTGGAAGAAGCGGGTGGCTTTCAAGGACAAGGAGTACTGGACGACCCATCAGAGGTTAAAACTTCAGCTTTTGGAACTCGTTCGGGGCAACGCACGGAACCAGCGGTTGCGCAATGGGGCCAAACCGGGCGAGATCCGAGCGACGGATCAACTGCTCAATCCCAAGGCCTTGACCATCGGCTTTGCCCGGCGCTTTGCCACGTACAAGCGGGCGGCTCTGCTCTTCCGTGATCTCGATAAACTGGCGGAGATTGTCAACGATCCGGATCGCCCCGTGCAGTTCCTTTTTGCCGGCAAGTCGCATCCGGCTGATGAGGGTGGAAAGACACTCATCCAGCAGATCGTAAAGATATCGGCCTTACCGGAGTTCAAGAACCGGATTGTTTTCGTGGAAAACTACGATTTCAACGTAGCCCGCTTTCTCTACCACGGTTGCGATGTCTGGCTGAACAACCCGACGCGGCCGCTCGAAGCGAGCGGAACGAGTGGTGAAAAAGTGATCACCAACGGCTGTCTAAATTTCAGCGTGCGGGACGGCTGGTGGGATGAGGCGTACGACGGCACGAACGGATGGGCCATTGGGGATGATACTTTCCGTCTGGCGCCCGAGGTTCAGGACGAGTTTGATGCTTTCTCCATTTACGAAATCCTCAAACACGAGATCGTTCCATTGTATTACGATCAGGATGCCGAAGAGGTTCCGAAGCGCTGGATCGATCGAGTGCGACGGAGTCTGATGACGATAGGTCCGGTTTATAATACTTCCCGGATGGTCGAGGAGTATGCGGGCATCTTTTATCGGAAGGCGGCGGAAAAGGGCCGGATGTTTGCCGCAAACAGCTGGGAGAAGTCCAAGGAATTGGCGGTGTGGAAAGACAAGGTCCGCCTGGCCTGGCCTCAAGTCCGCGCGAATGAGGTCACGTGGAATAACTCGAGCCGCGCGACGATTAGCGTGGGGGACACGGTGCCGGTCACGGTAAAAGTTTTTCTGGGTGGCTTACAGATTGGAGAAGTGGCGGTGGAGGCATATCTCAAGCCGGTTGATCCGGTGGAACTATCCAAGGTGGTTCGGTTGGAGGCGACCGAGGGATTGGTTCATGGTTGGCAGAGTTATGCGGGAAGAGTACCGGTAGAGGCTACAGGGAATTTCAATTTTAATGTCCGAGTTCGTCCCTCCCATCCCTCATTGACCCAGGCACACGAACTGCGCCTGATCACCTGGGCTGAGTAGTTTTTTTCGTTCCTTTTTTGGTTCACCTGTTTTTGGGGTAGAACACACATCGCAAGGGATTCCACGGTAAAAGTGCCAGACGGGTTGCACGGAATACCCGGCTGCGGACAAGGTGATAATCATGAACTACTTGGGTGATTCTCAGAGGGTTTGACGCATTTTTTGTAATCGCTAGAGTTAATGGCAATGTCAAATAAGGCCATCCACTCCGACGTGCATCGGACTCCTAACCCAGACCTGATGGGGATGGATCCGGCGGATGTCGATTTGGGGGCACTGCGCAAGACCGTCGAGTCCTGCCGTGACTATCTTCTGGGTTTGCAAAAACCCGATGGCTACTGGGTCGGAGAGCTCTTCGTCGATACTACGGTGGCGTGCGATTACCACCTTTTGATGTACCTGCGTGGGAAGATCGACCGCGCCAAAGAGGCAAAAATCGTCCGCCATATTCTCCAAAGACAACTCCCCGATGGCGGGTGGCCTAATTATTTAGGGGGGCCTAGCAATGTCACCGCCACGGTCAAATGCTACTTCAGTCTGAAGCTAGCCGGGTTCACCCCAGAGGAACCGGAGATGAGGAAGGCACGAGCCACGGCCATTCGTCTTGGTGGAATCCCAAGAACCAACACCTACTGCAAACTTTATCTGGCGATGCTGGGGCAGTACCCGTGGAAGTATTTGCCTAACATCCCGCCCGAGATCCTTCTACTGCCCAACTGGGCGCCGTTTAATCTGTTTGAGATGAGTTCGTGGACCCGAGCCATCGTGGTCACGCTTTCCGTCATTCGCAGTTTCCGCCCCACCACAAATCTGCCCGCGGAAAAACAGCTCCACGAACTTTACCCGTACGGTGTGGAAGGCGGTCCGTTTCTTCATCCTGTGGAGAGCCACTTCTTTTCCATGAAAAACTTTTTTATCCGGGTCAATAATCTGCTCGGATGGTTCGAAGAACGATCCTGGAAGCCGTTCCGCAAACGCGCCCTGAAAGTGGCGGAAAAGTGGATCCTCGCGCGCATCGGACCCGAATCGGATGGCCTCGCTGCGATCTTCCCTTCGATGATGAACACCATACTCGCTTTTCAGTGTCTCGGCTATTCCGAGGATCATCCTGCCATGCGCAAGGCGACGAAGGATTTGGAGGGTCTCGAGGTCTATGATTCCGCTAACGGCGATTTTCGAATTCAGCCCTGTTTGAGCCCTGTTTGGGATACCGCCATCACGATGACCGCCCTGAGTGCCGCTGGCGTGGCCTCGGACGATCCCGCGATGCAGAAAGGTGCAGACTGGCTTCTTTCCAAGGAAGTGAAGATGCGTGGCGATTGGGCGGTGAAAAATTCCACCAAGGTTACTGGTGGATGGGCCTTTGAGTTTGCGAACGACTGGTACCCCGATGTCGACGATACTGCCAAGGTTTTACTCGGCCTCCGCAAGACACGGTCGAGTGATCCAGCCCAGCAGAAAGCGGCGACTGAACGGGGACTGGCGTGGGCTCGTAGTTTCCAGTGCGACGATGGGGGTTACGCTGCTTTTGATAAAAACGTAAACAAGAAGTGGCTCGAGGATGTGCCTTTCGCTGATCACAACGCCATTCTCGATCCGCCCTGTGCAGATATCACGGGGCGCCTGCTCGAGACAATGGGCAAGTGCGGTGTGTCTAAAAAGGATCCGCAGATCCAACGAGCCATCCGTTTCCTCAAAAACACACAGGAAGAAGATGGATCCTGGTACGGTCGCTGGGGGGTGAACTTCGTTTATGGCACCTGGCAGGCGCTTCGCGGTTTGAACGCAGTCGGGCATGACATGAACGAGCATTGGATCATCCGCGGACGTGATTGGTTGGAGTGTGCCCAGAATCCGGACGGGGGCTGGGGTGAGAGTTGTGGTTCGTACGACGATTCGCGATTGAAAGGACGGGGCGTCAGCACGGCTTCCCAGACGGGTTGGGGACTGATGGGCCTGCTCGCGTGCGGAGATATCCAGCGACCCAGCGTGCGGCGAGCCGTCCGGTTTCTCATAGAAACCCAGCAGAAGGACGGCAGTTGGGAGGAGAAGTTTAGCACCGGCGGCGGCTTCCCGTGCGTGTTTTATCTCCGCTACGACATGTATCGAAACAACTGGCCACTCTTGGCCTTGGGTGAATATCAGGAAATGGTTCGGACATCCGGAATCCACTAGACCCTTTTTACGGCTGAATCAGGCCGCGTTTTACCCATGAACCTAAAATCCAGTTTACCCGTCGGAATTCTTTTTCCGATGGAGTTTGAGGCGAAACCGATCTGGAAAAAACTGCCCGGAACATCCGCCCCGCACGCGGGACTGGAAACCAAACGAGGATTTTGGAAAGGAACGGCGGTGATTACCGCACGAATTGGAATGGGGCGCCCCGGTCTGGATAAACAAGTGGGTTCTTGGTTGAGTAAAAATCCAGTCCGCGCTTTGATTTTGGCGGGATTGGGAGGGGCACTGGATTCGGCTTGGGAGGAGGGGGATATGACCGTGCATCACCCCGAGGCTTGGCCGGACTTTCTTCAGTATGTGAAAAGCAGACCATCCCTCCGCACCGCGAAATGGCACACCGCGAAAGAGATTATTGCTACAGGGCCAGCCAAACTAGACCTGGGAAGAAAAACAGGTTGCGGAATTGTTGAGATGGAATGGGATTACGTGGCCGAAGCCTGCAGGGAACACAACATTCCCTTGGTGGGAATCCGGGCGGTGAGCGACAATTCGGATCGCCCCTTACCTGCTGCAGACTTGTTACTGCTCGGTTGTGACAGGGAGACAGGGAAGACCACCCCGGGAAAAATGGCAGCTCACTTGGTCTTTCGTCCTTGGCGTCTGAAAGATTTAATTCCTACGGCCCTGACCTGTGCTCACGCCCGGAACGAAATGGCCAGGGAATTGATGGGATTTTTAGATCAACTCAGCTGATGCTGAGCCTAACTGTGCTTCGCGATTCGACTTCCTTCTGCAAAATCCGATGCGAGGTGCTCCGATTTGCACGGCAGTTCCGGAAATGGAGGAATGGAATCAGAAGAAACCTTGGGCCCTGCTCTTGAGCGCGTTTCATAAAAACTTCAGCTCCCTTCCACGATGGAAATGGATTAGTTTATTCGTTCCATGAAAACCAGCCCCACCGCAGTCGGAATCATCGGAGGCAGTGGTCTGGATAAGATCGAAGGCCTGACAGGTGGCCAGTGGAAAACGCTAGCCAGCCGTTTCGGCTCGGCCTCGGGTCAAGCCTACCAGGGAAAACTCGGGAAAGCCCATGCTCTCTTTCTCCCTCGGCATGGACGGGGTCATAAAATTCCCCCCTCCCAGATAAATTATCGGGCCAATATCGAAGGCCTGAAACAGGCGGGCGCCCGTGACATCCTCTCGGTCAGCGCCGTCGGTTCATTGAAAGAGAATCTCCCGCCTGGAACCTTTGTCATCGT
Organism: uncultured Verrucomicrobiota bacterium; assembly: GCA_903905395.1. Classification (GTDB taxonomy): domain Bacteria; phylum Verrucomicrobiota; class Verrucomicrobiia; order Methylacidiphilales; family Verrucolacustridaceae; genus Verrucolacustris. The sequence goes on along the minus strand of CAIVGD010000358.1, from coordinate 12,224 downwards.
GGATCAGTTCATCGATCGCACCTTCGCCCGCGAAACATCCTTCTTCGGCTCCGGTCTGGTCGCCCACGTCTCCATGGCTCACCCCGTCTGTCGCCGTCTGGGGGATCACCTAGAAGCAACCGCAAAACAACTCGGCATCCCGTGTGTGCGAGGTGGTACCTATTTGGCGATGGAAGGTCCTCAGTTTTCCTCGTTGGCTGAATCCGAATTACACCGCTCGTGGGGATGTGATGTCATAGGGATGACCAACATGCCGGAGGCTAAGCTGGCCCGGGAAGCTGAGCTCTGTTACGCGACCGTGGCCATGGTCACCGATTTCGACTGCTGGCATCCCGATCATGACCACGTCTCCGTCGAGCAGATCATAAAAACCCTGCACGATAACGCGGACAAAGCCCGGGCTTTGATCCAAGGGGTCGTACCGCGGGTCGCCGCCGATCCGCACGGGCCGGACTGCCACTGCCGCAAAGCTCTGGAATTCGCACTGCTCACTGCCCCGGAAGCCCGCGATCCGAAGCTGGTTCGCAAATTGCAGACGGTCGCTGGCCGGGTCCTGAATAAGAAGAAATGAAAAACCGCTGGTCTGATTCCGAAGCTCGTCGCTGGATCCGGCAGGGAGTGAGGCAAGGGCAACCTGCGGATGTTTCTCTACGCATCTACACGACACGCCTGCTCGGCGAGAATCCGGAGCTGGTCCTCCACGGGGGCGGGAACACCTCGGTGAAAACCGTCCTGCCGGATGTTCTGGGAAACGAAACCGAAGTGCTTTGCGTGAAAGGGTCCGGCTGGGACATGGCAAAGATCGAAGCCGCCGGTTTGCCCGCCCTGCGGCTGGATCGACTGCTGGAACTGCGTTCCGTCCCCACCATGGACGATGTCACGATGATGAAGTTCCTCCGCAGTGCCCTGCTGGATCCGGGGGCGGTGAATCCGTCGGTCGAGACCCTGTTGCACGCCTTTTTGCCGCACAAATTTATCGATCACACCCACGCCAGTGCAATCCTTTCCATCTCCAATCAACCGGATGCGGAAAAGGTCTGTCGGAAAGTCTTCGGAGATAGGATGGTCATCGTTCCCTACATCATGCCTGGATATCCGCTGGCTCATATGGCCAGCCGACTGGCGGAACAACATCCGGAAGCGGAGGGCATGATCCTCCTGCACCACGGGATTTTCACATGGGGTGAGACTTCTAGGGAAGCGTATGACCGGATGATCCAATTTGTAGGTCAGGCTCAACGATTCATCGCGGGGAAACGCAGGAAAACCCAAAAGAACTTATCTTCGAGTGGGACGATGCCAGCTATGGCGGAGGTGGCTCCGGCGGTTCGCGGAGCTTTGGCACTCCCGTGCGGAGACGGCAAATGGCATCGATGGATTCTTGATTTTAGAAACTCTCCACGGATCCAAGAGTTTCTCGGTCATCGCAATCTGCGGAGGTGGATCCGGCCGGGAGTGGTCACTCCAGAGCAGGTGATCCGCAACAAGCCATTCCCGATGCTGGCCCCACAACCCGGGAGTTCCAATCCGGTGGAATTCCGGCGGAGGCTTGGACGGGAGATTTTGCGTTTTCATCAAAGCTATAAGAAATATTTCACCCGCTGTGCCAAACGCAGTGTGGAGAAAAAGCAACCTCTCGATCCGGCTCCCCGGGTGGTGTTGGTGCCGGGCATGGGTTTTTTTGGTATTGGACGAACGGCAGCCGAAGCGAAAGTAAGCGCGGATGTGTATGAAAATGCCATTCGGGTGATTCTGCATGCCGAGAGGGTGGGACGCTTCGTCAGCATCCGGAAGCAGGATATTTTCGATGTGGAGTACTGGTCCTTGGAACAGGCCAAGCTGGCGAAAGGCGCATCGGCCCCTTTGACAGGACAGGTGGCACTGGTCACGGGAGGGGGGAGCGGGATCGGAGAGGCGACGGCAAGATTGTTGAGTAAGGCCGGGGCGAGAGTGGTGGTTGCGGATCAAGACGCTGGTTTGGCGGAGAAGGTTGCCATGGAGATCGGCGGCCTCGGAATCGGTTGTGATGTGACTCGGCCGTCGCAAGTGAGAAAAACTTTCGACCAAGTTTGCTCTCATTGGGGTGGGGTGGATCTGGTGGTATCCAATGCCGGAGCGGCCTGGCAAGGACGGGTGGGAGAGGTCAGTGAGAATATTTTAAGAAAAAGTTTCGAATTGAACTTTTTCGCCCACCAGACGGTTGCGCAGAATGCGGTGCGGGTGATGCGGGTGCAGGGAACCGGCGGTTGTCTTCTTTTCAATGTTTCCAAGCAGGCGGTGAACCCTGGGCCAGATTTCGGTCCCTACGGCCTGCCCAAAGCGTCCACCTTGTTTCTACTCAGGCAGTATGCGGTGGATCACGGTCGGGACGGGATTCGATCAAATGGGGTGAATGCCGACCGGATCCGGACCCGGTTGTTGACCGACAAAATGATTCAGACTCGCGCCCGGGCGCGTGGGATCACGCCGACGGAGTACATGGAAGGAAACCTGCTGAATCTGGAGGTGATGGCAGAGGATGTGGCGGAAGCTTTTCTCGCCTTGGCTCTGGCCCGGAAGACGACCGGCGCGGTGTTGAGTGTGGACGGTGGAAATATTGCGGCCGCCCTACGTTGAAAATCATGAACACGAGCGGCTTCTTCCCATCTCTGTTACAGGATGCGGGTTTTCCGCTTTTCGCTTTGTGTGAATTTGCGGGACACTAGGACATGGCGAAATTGAAACAGAGAAAAGTCGAGACCCTGAGATGGCGGGGGGGGCGTTTGCAAATGATCGACCAGAGGATCCTCCCCACGCGGTTCCGTTATCTTGCCTACCGCAACGCACGGGAAGTGGCGGAAGGGATCCGATCCATGGTGGTGAGGGGAGCTCCCGCGATCGGAGTGGCGGCGGCCTATGGAGTGGCCTTGGAAGCATTGCGGTTGGCTCGAAAGACGAAAAATGGAAAGCAGTTTGCCCGACAGCTTGAGAAGGGGATTTCCCTTCTGGCAAAAAGCCGTCCCACCGCAATTAATCTCTTCTGGGCTCTGAACCGGATGCGGAAGGTGTGGAACAAAAACTCGGGAATGAAGCTGACGAAACTGGCGGCGCGGCTTCTTCATGAAGCTCGAGAAATTCACGAGGAGGATATTCGGATCAATCAGGCGATGGGGCGGCATGGGGCCCGCCTACTGAAGAGTGGAATGCGGGTGCTGACCCATTGCAATGCCGGAGCCTTGGCGACGGCGGGACATGGGACCGCTTTGGGGGTGATCCGATCGGCTGTGGAAGCCGGGAAGAAAATCTCGGTGTTTGCGGATGAAACGCGTCCCTTTCTTCAGGGGGCGCGGTTGACGGCCTGGGAAATGGTTCAAGAGGGAATTCCCGTCACAGTCATCACCGATAACATAGCTGGTCACTTGATGGCCCGAGGTGAAATCGATGTCGTCATTGTCGGAACGGATCGTGTCGCGGCCAACGGGGATGTGGCTAATAAGATCGGCACTTACATGGTGGCGGTTCTCGCGCGTCGCCACGGGATTCCGTTTTATGTCGCGTGCCCTCAATCCTCCATCGACTTAAAAACATCCCATGGAAATCAGATTCCGATCGAAGAAAGGAACCCCTTGGAGGTGGTCGGTCACGGCAAGATTCGCTGGGCGGCCAAGGGAATTAGCGTCCGCAATCCTGCCTTTGACGTGACCCCGGCTGAGTTGGTGACCGGCATCATTCACGAGGGCGGGGTGATCTGGCGTCCTGGGAGAAAAGGCATACAACGCGCCTTACAGAAATAAATTATCGTTTCACAACGAAACGATGCGATTCGTTTTTCAATCCATCGCCGTGGCGGCTTGAAATCCTGAGAGAACAGCACCTTCGATCGTCGCTGGCAGGCCGGTTTCGGTCCAATCCCCAGCGAGAAAGAGGTTTTCCACCGAAGTAACCGGACCCGGACGTGCCAGCGGCTTGCCCGGTTTTCCTGCGAAGGTGGCGTCCCGGGATTTGTACACGACGTGATGGGTGACCTTCGCGGCGCGGCTGGATGGTATCAGACGATGAATTTCCGAAAGGATAAGTTCCACAAGTTGCTTGCCGGAATGATCAATGAGTTCACCCACCGCGCTGATGACGGCCGCGTAGAGGTATCCGCCCGTGCCTGGGGGGAGAGTGGAAGATCGGTCGAACAGCCAGTGCAAAGGAGAATCGAGAAAACCGGTAATCAGATCTGGAGCGAGCGGATGGTCGGTCCACAGATGAACACCGAGGATGGGTCCGGGGCGGAGGCTTTTGGCGAGGGATGATGCGCGATCGGAGGCAGGGAGAAACTTGCCCGCAGGCGTCCACGGAACGGCCAAGACGACATGGTCAAAGTTCTTTCGGTTGCCGTCTTTCCACTGGATGGATGTCACACGGCGGTGTGACTCATCGTACTGCAGGGATTCCACAGGACTGGCGAGGTGGAGTTTTCCACCGGTGGCTTGTAGAAAAACTCCCAACTCGGGCGCGAGTAAACCGGAAAGACCTTCTCGGTCGAAGTAGATCGCCGCATCGCGGGCAGAACCGAAAAGAGCCTGTCGAGTCACTTCCCAAAAGAGGCATGAGTCGGCAGTTTGGATCGGGGCGTTAAGGGCGGCGAGACAGAAGGGTTCCCAAAGCGCGCGAATGGATCCGGGAGTCTGGCGAAGTCGTTCCAACCAGGGTTGGGTGGCCTCCCCTGGCTTGGGAGGATTTTGTTTGGCCCGTCTTGGAAAATTGAGGATTGCCCAACGATCCCACCCGCTGAGTTCGCGGTAACTGAAAAGGGCAGCCACAAGATGGAACGGCGGAGGCAGAGTGGATGAGCGGAGGACGGTGCGTCCGTGCGTCGGACTGACGAAAGCTAGATCGAGTCGGTCGTGTTTTTCCAATCGGTCTTCGTTCCCCAGGGCCGCCACCAGTTCCAGAGACCGGTGGTAGCAACCCATGAGGATATGTTGACCATTATCCAGCGTCGTTCCGGTTTTTGCCTCCTGGTAACTGTGGGCCCGCCCGCCCAGTTGGGGTTTGGCTTCGAAGAGTTCCACCTCATGGCCGGCTCTGGTGAGGGAAAACGCGGCGGCACAACCGGCGAAACCCCCGCCGATTACCGCGATGCGTGCTGGCAACCGCCGTGTTTGGATCGGGCGACCCAGCCGGCTTCGCTCCCGGCGCAGGGCTTTAAGTTTCTCCCAGCGGGTGAGGCGGATGGGGCCGCGGAGAACATCCAATTTCTTTCGCCAGATTTTTTCGAGGAGGTCCCGGTACACGCCAGTCATCAGGAGTGCGGCGGAAAGGTGGGAGCGGTCCGACTCGGGAATCAGGCGGTCGGCCTTTTCGAAGTAATGACGTGCGCGAAAGTATTGGAGACGGAGCAGGCGATGCATCCCGGGGGTGGCATCGGGTCTGCGAAAATCTTCTTCGGTCACACCGAAGGCGCGGCATTCTTCGAGGGGCAGATATATCCGACCGAACTTCTGGAGGTCGTAGGCGACATCGCGCAGGATGTTCGTCAGCTGAAAAGCCATGCCCAGGGCAATGGCATAATCCCCGGCCGCCCGGGTCTGGCAGGAGAAGATATTAATCGAGACTAGGCCAACGGCGGAGGCGACGCGGTAGCAATATTTGCTCAGATCATCGAAGGTCTCGTAGCGGTTTTTGGTCAGATCCATTTCCACCCCGTCGAGAATTTCCAGAAGGGGTTCGGGTGGTATTAGGTAGCGCCGAACGACCGGAGCGAGTTCCTGGGCGAGGGGTTGTTCCGGGGTGCCTCGGTAGATGGCTTGGATATCCTGCCGCCAACGGCTGAGGCGGGCCTGTCGTTCGGATAGGGGGGCGGTGGTCTCGTCCACGATATCGTCCACCGTCCGGCAGAAAGCGTAAAAGGTGGACATAGCCTGACGCTGTTCCCGCGGCAGGCAGATAAATGAAAGGGCTAGGTTAGATCCGCTTTTCCTGGTGATACGTTCCCCGGTACCCCCGGGAGGTGTGATGGAGCTCATCCGCCAAAAAATGCCTGTAAGCCGAGGCGGATGAAGTCGAGCTTGGAGACGATGGGTCGCCGGGTGAGGGTGTCGTAGTTCTGGTGCTCGATTTTTCGAAGAATTTTTGTTCCGCCTAGCCAGGTCAGGCGAATTTCCCAAGAGAGGGGACGTCGGAGTCTGTTGGAAAGGGGATCGCCCTTGATGAAAAGTTCCCAGGTACGCTCGGACTGATAGCGGAGACAGTTGCGGAAGTTGGGGGTGCATCGACCTGCAAAGAGATCTTCCTCCGTAACACCGAATCGGCGGAGATCTGTCTGGGGGATGTATATCCGGTCTTTGCCGAGATCGACGGAGACGTCCTGCCAGAAGTTGGCCAACTGCAGGGCTGTGCAGATGTGGTCGGAGAGTTGTGCGAGTTCACCGCTGCGTTCACCGTGGATGAGGAGAACGAGGCGGCCGATCGGGTTGGCACTGCGGCGGCAGTAGTCGATGACCTCGGGGAAAGTTTCGTAGCGGCGGTGCACGATGTCCTGTTCAAAAGCGCTGAGGAGGTCGAGAAAAAGGGAGGCGGGCAGATCCAGTTCAGCCTTCGTTCGTTGCAACGGCTCAAAAATCCAGGAGTAGGATGGGTCGTACGGTCGACCCTGCAGGGCGTTTTGCCAGGCGTCTCGGTAGGCACAAAAAACAGTCAGTCGTTCGGCCTCGGTAGGTGCGGAGGAGCCGGGGGATTTTTGCCGCGGATCGGCGTAGCCCTCGTCGGCGAGGTCGTCGGCGACCCGGGCGAAGGCATACACGGCGTGGACATGGTGTCGGAGTTTTTTTGGGACGAGCCGGCCGACCGGAAAATTCTCGTAATGTTCACGAGCCAACCGACTGCATGCCGTGTAGGGGTCGGTAGGGACAGTCTGAAGCATCCCCAATCTTTGCAAAGATGGCACAGATAGGCGAGCCATGAGGTTTTGGGGTAGGGATGTGGAGATCCAGGGGTCCTCGTCGGCCTTGTTCGGCGTTGGCGGAGCTGAACAACTTTCGAAAAAATTCTGGTCGCGGGGGACGATGTCAGGCCACGATCAAGAATGCGTTATCTCTCGGGAATCCAGCCCACGGGCCGCCTCCACTTGGGCAACTACTTCGGAATGATCCGGCCGGCAGTGGAACTGCAGGCGAAAGGGGAGGCTTACTATTTCCTGGCTGATTATCACGCTTTGACTGGGGCGACTGAACCGGGCCAACTGCCTGGGTTGGTTCACGAAACCTATCTGGACCTCATCGCCTGCGGAGTGGATCCGGAACGTGCGGTGGTTTTCCGGCAGAGCGCGGTACCGGAGGTTCACGAATTGGCGTGGTATCTCTCCACCGTGACCCCGATGGGTCTCCTCGAACGTTGCCACAGTTACAAGGACAAGGTGGCTCGTGGATTGGCGCCCTCCCACGGACTCTTTGCCTACCCTGTACTCATGGCGGCGGACATCCTTCTCTACGATGCGGACCGCGTGCCGGTGGGACAGGATCAGAAACAGCATCTAGAGGTGGCCCGCGATATTGCCGGGAAGTTTAATGAGAGATACGGGCCGGTCTGGAAACTGCCGGAGTCGGTCATCCGTGAGGATGCGGGGGTCGTGCTAGGTGTGGATGGTCAAAAGATGAGCAAGTCCTACGGCAATACGCTTGAGATCTTTGCCCCCGAAAAGGATTTGAGAAAGAAAATCATGGGAATCAAAACCGACTCCACGCCGATCGAGGCGCCGAAGGCGGTCGAGGGAAGCGTTCTCTGGGGGTTGGTAAGACTGATGGGCACGGAGGCGGAACGTGCAGAGTACCGGGCGAAGATGGAAAAAGGAGGCACGGGATACGGGGATTTGAAAAAGATTTTAGCAGACCTTGTTCTCCAGGAGTTTTGCGAAATGCGTAAACGGCGCGAGGAGCTGGAAGCGGATCCGGCCCGCTTAAAAAGGTGGATGCGGCAGGGGGCGGAGAAAGCACGTCACACCGCCGATCAGGTATTGGCGCGGGTGCGTTCTGCGGTTGGGATTAACAAATCATGATCCCGATTCTGGAGATGCCTGGGAGCGATGCCCTGCGGGTGGAACTGTCCGCGTTCACGGGGCCGCTGGATTTGCTTTTGCATCTGATCAAGGAGCAGGAGATGGATATCTACGATATCCGGTTGGAAAAGCTGACTGAGCAGTATCTTGCTAGGCTGGACAAGATGCGCGACGAGAACCTGGCCGTGGCGGGGGAATTTCTAGTGATGGCCGCCACCTTGCTTTATCTGAAAAGCCGTTCCCTTTTACCGGTGCAGGATCGTCCGCCCGAGGATATGGAGGATGAGGATCCGAAGTGGGAACTGATCCGGCAATTGATCGAATATCGGAAATTCAAGGAGGCGGCGGGGCAGTTGGGGGATCGGGAAGCGCTCCATTCACGAATCTTTGGGAGGACTCCCGAAAGAATCTCCGCCCCGACCGCTCTGCAGGGCCCGGGCCAGGTTTCCATGTTCGATTTGGTCTGGGCGTTTCAGAAGATTCTTCGGAATGTGGAAGACCGGGCGAGAGCAGGAAAATACACGGATGAAGAATTCACCGTCAGTCAACAGATTGAATTCCTGCTCGATCAGTTGCCACCGAATGCGGAAGTATTCTTTGAGGATCTTTTCCGGACGATGTCCTCGAGGGGTGAGGTGGTCGTCACATTCCTGGCTTTGCTAGAGCTGATCCGACTCCAGCAGTTGACAGCCCATCAAGATGGCCCTCTGCAACCTATCTGCATTCGCAGAGTCGCGGAGGGAACCCCGGAAATACCCACCTCTGCGGAGGGGGAAGGTGCTGGCCAACCGGTCGAGGTTTCCGCAGTTTAGCGAGTATCTACCATGGAATGGGCACGAGTACTTGAAGCTTTGCTGTTTGCGGCAACCGAACCGATGGAACCCTCGCGTCTGGCCACGATTTTGAGGGAAGGGCCAGAGGGCGGTCATGGTTGGCCGGAGGTCAAGGAAGCCGAGCTGAGGGAAGAGCTGGCCCGATTGTCGGAGCGTTTGGCGCCTCGGGGTTTGATTCTGCGCGAAGTGGCCGGAGGATTTCGAATCGGGACGGCTCCCGACTTATCGGGATGGGTTGCCAAGCTCAAGGGCGTCGTCCGTCCTCCGCGGCTGAGTCCCCCTTCGCTGGAAACCATGGCGGTGATTGCGTATCGGCAACCGATTTCCCGCGCGGAGATCGAGGCGGTGCGAGGCGTGGATTGCAGTGGAACTCTCGATACGTTGATCGAACGCGGAATCATCCGCATCTCGGGTCGCAGCGAGGCCCCCGGCCGGCCGATTCTCTACGGCACGACGCCCCTTTTCCTGGAACATTTCGGCCTACGGGATCTGGACGAGCTTCCGAACTCGGAAGAGTTGCGACGCGTGAAACTACCGACCCCGGCCGATCCGTCCGAACCCAAACAAGAGGAGTTGATTCATGAAACTATCGAACCTGCGACGTAAAGTGGACCGGCTGGACGATCAGCTCGTCCGTCTGCTGGAACAGAGGTCGGGTATTGCCAAGGAGATCGGACGGCAAAAAAGCATGGCCGGCCATTCCGTTTTTGCTCCGTCCCGGGAAGCGGTACTTTTTCGCAGGCTGGAAACGAAAGTGGATAAGAAGGGTTCGCTAAATCTCGCGAGTCTGCGGGCCATTTATCGTGAGATTTTATCCAGTGCGCGACAGATCCAGGGTGGAGCCCGGGTTGCTTATCTCGGACCGCAGGCTTCGTATTGTCATCAAGCAGCGCGGGAACGTTTTGGTGCCTCCACCGATCTGGTTCCATGCGACACCATCGCGGAGATTTTTTCGGCGGTGGATCGCGGTGAGGTGGATGCCGGGGTGGTCCCGATTGAAAACTCCGGCGAAGGTGCGGTGGGGGCTACCCAGGAGGCACTTCTTAATGGCAATTCATGGATCTGCGGAGAGATTTATCTGCGGGTCCGCCATGCCCTTCTTGCGCGAAGCCAAACGGGCCCGATCCGGATTCTTTACAGCCATCCGCAGGCTCTGGCGCAGTGTCGGCATTGGCTGGCGGTTCATCTCCCCAAGGTGAAACTTGTGGAAGTGGGAAGCACCGCGGAAGGGGCACGGCGGGCTTCCCAAGAACTGGGTGCGGCGGCTCTGGCCAGTGCGTGGGCGGCAAAAATCCATCGGCTACAGATTCGTGAGCGGGATGTGCAGGATCGTCCCGGAAACACCACACGCTTTCTTCTTCTCGGGCAGGAACCTTCCCCGGCGACGGGCAAGGACAAGACCAGTTTGCTTTTCACTTTGCCGCATCGTGCGGGAGCCCTTCATCGGGCTTTGGGGGTGTTTGCGGCGAAGAAACTGAATTTGTTGAAGGTCGAATCCCGCCCGGCGCCAGGAAAACCGTGGGAGTATGTTTTTTTCGTGGATGTGCGCGGCCATGCGGATCGGCCGGATTTCCGACGGGCTTTGCTTCGACTGCAGAAGCAGACCCGCGACCTTCGGATTTTGGGAAGTTATCCGGAAGAGCGTTAAGATGGCTGAGGAGAGTGCACCGCCGCCTGCGGGCGGGGAGGTCGAACCATCCAAAACGAAGCTTCGGTTAAAAGTCACTCGAATCGAGGAGGACAAGCCGAGGACTAGACGGAGAGTCATCACTACGGTTCCAGCGGCGGCTCCCGGGGTGGAAGCTACCGCAGCTGTCGAGGAGAAGAGAGTTGGGACGGGAAGAATTCTCGCGGACATCGCCCGTGGAATCGGGGAGTGGATACGTGAGTTGGACAGGAAAGTTTGGCTCTGGGTGGGGGTGGCGATGGGGGTGATGTTATTGTATGGGGTGTGGACGGAGTGGAGGAAGACGGTGGTGCGGGTGAGGGTGAATCTGAACGAGGTGCGACTGGGCGATGGGCCCGAAGTGTTGGTGTTATACGATTTCAGCGAGAGGCTGGCGGGTCTGCGCCGAGATTATGGACGGAGGCTCGCCCCGATCCGTCCGCAGATCCGCGAATTGGAGCGCACGCTGATTTTGGCCAAAGCGGATGCGGCTGGCACGGCGGAGAAAACGCGGATGGTGGAGCAAGTGCTCAATCAGGAAACGACCAGGGCGAAGACGGTGTATGAAGATTACCGGACTTCCGTGAGTAAGCTATGGCTGGAGGAGGCGGGGTCCTTGGATTTGGAGTTTGATAGCGCGCGGAAAAAGTTTCTCGAAGAGGTGGAGGTAAGAGCGAGGGAAGTTGGATTATTTTACCATCCGGAAGAAGATGCGGACCTGCAACAGCCGGAGATTGCGGCGAACGAGTATCGGCTGTCGCTCTACCGGGCGCCACCCAGCATCAAGATGCCGGATCAGTTTGGTTGGATTGAAAAGAAATTAAGCGAGTGGCGCAAGTTCGAGAAGGACTGGAATGCGAGGTACAAGGGGCTGGGTTCCAGGGCCAAGCAGTTGCGGAGTCCGGCCAGCACGAGTTTGGATGAAAAAAGGGAGAGGGTGGGAATTCAGGCTAAGGAGTTGGATAAGTTTCGAGGGGATGCCATGGCGATTCGGCAGGAAGTCGCGGGGTATGATGAGCGCCTAAAAGAATTAAGAGAGAAGGAGGCGCAGGCGAAGGGGCCTTTTGAAGAGGATGTGTCGGGGATTCCGGATGCCTTTCTTTGTCAACGGGTGCCGCTGGATGCTGATGCCGCGGAAATTGTCGTGCAGGGCAAAGTGGCGGAAGCGGCGCCGAACACACTCCGGTTGGTCATCCGAGGGAAGAGAAATGGACAAGCCGCTTGGGCGATTCTTCCGTTTGAGCCCACTCCCCATAAACGGGTCGAGGTGATGGTCAAGGATGCCGATTTCCAGCCGGTCAACGACTGGTTGGACGAGTAGGGGAATCGTCGTTCGGAGATCGATCGGCAGAAGTTTCCTTCCAAAGGATATGCTTTTTAACATCCCACCCAAGAAGGGTGAGAAAAACACCGAAAACTAGGGTGTCATCCACGATTCCGATGATGGGAAGGGCATCGGGGATGAGATCAAGGGGGTTGAGAATATACAAGAAACCGAGAAAGCCACCCACGAGCGTGGCGACGGGGATACGCCGGTATTTTCGCGTGAAGAGATCGCGAAACATCGCTGGGGCGGAGCGGACGAGGGCGGGGATTTCGGTGAGTTTTGGGGTGAAGCGAAGGATTTTCATCGGGAAGATTACTCTCGCATAAGTTGGGTTCTAGGAAAGGGTTTGCGGATGAGTTGGCTGATTTCTCGTTT
>CAIVGD010000357.1 GCA_903905395.1 uncultured Verrucomicrobiota bacterium | reverse complement strand
CGATCTGGCTAGCGAGCGATCGGGGAATTAGCGCGGAAAACCCTGAAGAAAAGGACCTTTCGCTCAAAGTCTCCATCTCGTCCTTGTTGAGCACAAATTGAATTCTCTACCGGAACAGGCTGGGTATCAATTGCAAAATCTGTGGAAGCCACGATGAGCGCACTCCAAGGACTCTGGGCAGTGATGAAAAGAGAGGGTGGCCTTTCCCCCGAACCGCCGGACATTAACAAATGAAAGTAAAGAATCCTCGGGGCAAGCCCCGAGGCATTTAAGAATCTCAGAATAACCCCAACTCCATTTGTCCCTTGTGCAATCTTTGATAACTCCCCTCCCCGCCTTGGCCTGCCACATACGCCGCAATCACGCTTTCGCTCCCATGCTGCCCCACCGTATTCACAAAATATCCTTTTCCCCAGAACTCCCCTCCCCACAGCTTGGATTTCACTTCCGGCACCTTCGTAAATACCTCTCGAGCGATCACGCTCTTCACCGTCGTCACAATCTTCGTCACGCTGTATGTGGGCACAGACTGGATCAGAAAATGCGCATGATCACGATCAAGCCCGATTTCCAGAAACACAATCTCCCACCGCTTCTCAATCTCCATACACGCCTGTCGTAGCACCTCATCCACATGCGAACTCATAACCACCCGTCGATACTTCGCCGCACAGACCAGATGGTACATCAGCACCGACACATTGTGCTGCTTGTGGATATATCGACTTTCCATACCTCATCTTCAACCTCCTCAAAGCCGAAGCAAGCTTCGGGGTATCAGACCCAAAGGGAATGAACCTGAGCAGGCCAAGCCTCTTTGCGATGCGTCCGAAGAAATAGATGAGCCGTTGAATAAGTCGCGGCCCGCGAATGGCCCGGGAACACGGCCAACTGAGCAGGAGGTTTCCCCGGGTGCCAATGAAGGATTGGGAATACTTGGAGAAGGCTAAATCAGAGATCCGGCACCCGTGATCTTTCGCAAACGCGATGAGATGGGAAAACTGTTCGATCCTGTTTCCCAGTTGGCCATTGCTTTGAACAACGACAATCGTGGGAGAGCGGCTCATTCGGGGGGCAGGCACAGGGCTGTGTTCAATGAAAAACCCACATTCAAAATCCCGCGGCGCCAGCCACCGCTTCCCGATAGAGAGCGAGGATTTTTCCAGCTGCGCGGGCCGGGTCGTGCCGGGCACCGATTTCTGTTTTTGCGGTATCCCCCAGGGTTGTTCTGAGGGAGGGATCAAGGATCAGCTCCTCGATGCCCTCGCGGGCCCCGGCGAGATCGTCGGGTTCGTAGAGGAGCCCGTGCCTTCGGTGGGTGAGCGTTTTTGAGGTGCGCGCACCCGGCAGGGTGGCGACCAGGGCTCGTCCTGCGAGGGCGGATTCATAGGCAGCCCGCCCGACCCCGCCCAGACCCGCGCCAAAAAGGCAGAGGGCGACATCCAGGGCTCCGTAGGCGGCTGAGAGATCCCGGTCGTAGCCCGGAAGAATCACTTTTCCGGCAAGCCCCCGGGCCTCGATGGCATCCTTGAGCGCTGGCCCCTCGCCGGCTTCAGGAGCCGTATCGCCGACGAGCACAAAGCGGAGCGCGGGGTGCCGGGGACAGAGCTCCGCCGCCATGTCGAGGATATCCCAGATTCCTTTGGCCGCATGAAGGGAGGCGAGTTGCCCCACGACCACATCGCCGGTCCGAAGCCCCCAGTCCGCCCGCTTCCGCGCTATGGCTTCCAGCGAGGGGGCGGGGCCGAGATGGATCGGGTTGTGCACGACGACGCACTTTTTTCGGCAGTCCGCAGGCAGCGAGTCCCGGACCTCGTCATCAATGGCAACAAATTGAATCCGGCGGAATTTTGCCAGCCTTTCCAAGACCTCGCGTTCAAACGGGCGGTTGTTCAACGCGGTGCGGGCGTGGACAAAAACCGGAAAACCCGCGAGGGCGGCCCCTGCAGCATCGGCGGGAAGCGTGGTTTCATTCACATGCACCACGTCGCATTTCCATTTCCGTGCCAGCCAGCCGGAGCGGACGGCCGCGAGAGGCGACTTGGCCAGTTGCCAGAGGAATTGAGGAAACGGAAGCCCCTCCCCATACATCGTTGTCAGGTATTGGGCCACCAGGCGGGCATAATGGCGCGGGGCCTCTCGGGTGACTCCGAGGACCTCGTCCACCTGGGATCCTTTGCGGAGAAGGAAGCACGGGGACACATCGGG
>CAIVGD010000356.1 GCA_903905395.1 uncultured Verrucomicrobiota bacterium | reverse complement strand
ACTCCGTCGATTTCGCATCTTTACGCTCTCGAAGTGAAGCTGGCGGAGATCGAGAAAGAGGGGCTCATTCCGCGCTACGCCCGTCACCGGAAGAACGCGGAGCGGGGTAGGGCTTGGCTGGCGGCGAATGGTTTCGAGGTGTTTCCGGAGAAGGGTTACGAATCGCTCAGCCTGACCTGCGGCAAAAACACACGAGGAGTGGATGTGGCCAAGTGGATCGCCTGGTTGAAGGAAACCCACGGGGCGATTTTTGACGGTGGGTACGGCAAGTTAAAGGGAAAGGCGTTCCGCGTTTCCCATATGGGTGATGAGACAGAGAAGGGGATGGAGGAGCTTTGGGGACGATTGGCGGAAGGGTTAACCCTACTTCGCTCTTAGCCACACCGAGGGCTGCGGGATGCGGAAGACCGCGAGTTTAAGATTAAGTTTAAGTTGAAGTCAGAGGGGAGGCGGCGGAAGCCGCCCGTGTGAATGGTGATTAGGGATTGGTGATTGGGGGAGATGAGAGCGAAGGACGGCAGAAGCTTCAATCTTGACCTAATTGAGATCTGGTGGATGTTTAATCCTATGATGAAGAAGGGGATTTTCTTCTGCGGAGTGGCGGCAGGAGGCGCCGCTGCTAGTCCCTTAATCCCCGGCGAGTACTTTACGATTGTGAACTGATCACTAATGGCTATTTGAAATATTGAAGCCATGAAATTTCTTCAGGAATCTGGTTTTGGCATAAGATTGACGTTGTTATCGGCGTCCGTTCTGCTGGCGGGTCTGCTCGCGTCATTTTTGACCGCCAAACACATAAAAGCTGATACGGATGTGGAGACAAAACACCTGTTAAAAATCACTTGCGCTGAGATCGAGCGCGCAATTGAGGGTCGGTTCGACCTGCATGAACGCATCCTGTCCAGCGCGGTGGCTTTTTTTCAGTCCTCGGAAGGCGTAACTCGTCAGAGATGGCAGCAGTTTGTAGGTTATCAGAAGTTTGATCAGCACCTGCCGGGTATTCAAGGTGTGGGCTTCGCATCGCTGGTTCCCCGCGACAAGTTGGAGCAACACATCAAAGAAATTCGTGCGGAAGGCTTCCCGGAATACACGGTGCGACCCGCGGGCGAACGGGCACTCTACTCCAGCATTATCTACCTCGAACCATTTTCGGGCCGGAATCTCCGTGCCTTCGGCTACGACATGCTGACCGAGCCGATCCGACTGGCGGCGCTGGAGCGGGCGCGGGACCTGAATGCCCCCACCCTCTCGGGAAAGGTCCGACTCGTGCAGGAGACTGCCCAAGATGTGCAAGCAGGCACGTTGATGTTTCTGCCAGTGTACCAGCACGGGATGCCCACTGAAACGGTTGACCAACGGCGCTCCGCCATCCGTGGTTGGATTTACAGCCCCTATCGGATGGGCGATCTTATGCAAGGTATTTTAGAGAAGGTGTCTCCGGAGACGATCAACCGGATCCGCGTGAGGATTTTCGATGGCGATACAATCACTCCCGAGGCACTACTCTACGACAGTCAACCTGATCCGGATAATCAAGCGGCGGCCGTTGCGTCATTGAGCGCACAACATCGGGTGATTATCTCCGGTCGGCCCTGGACCCTGTATTTTACGATGCCATACATCCCGCATGGCGACAGGGCCTGGCTGGTGGGAGTGAGCGGGGGCATCATCAGCCTGTTGGTGACAGGATTAATTCTCGCTTCCACTTTGCTCGCCGCCCGCTTCAAGGGCGAACAGATGGTCCGGCGGTCGACCCAGGAAATGCTGGAGAAAGAGATGCGATGGAAGTCGGCCATCGAAGGCCACGGCGATGGACTCTGGGAGTGGGACGTTCCGGAGGAGAAGGTGTTCTTTAGCGACCGCTTGAAGCAAATGCTGAACCTCACGGATGCTGAAGCCGGCAACAGTATTGTTGACTGGCAGAAACGAATTCACCCAGGAGACCTGCCTCACGTGATGGCCACCATCAAAGCGCACTTCGACGGCCAAACCGCCACATTTGCGGACGAACATCGCCTGAGTTGTAAGGATGGCAGTTGGAAATGGACTTCCGCCCGTGGCGTGGTCGTGGATCGTGATGCCGCCGGCAACCCACTGCGCTTCATCGGCACGTACATTGACATCACCGCGCGCAAGCAGGCTGAGGAGAAAACCAAGCTTCAACTGGACGAGTTGAAACGGTGGTACGGCGTAATGCTCGAACGCGAAGGCCGCATCCTGGAAGTGAAGAAGGAAGTGAACAAACTTCTGGTTCAACTCGGCCAGCCGCCGCGCTATCCAACCGCGCTGGACGAGCACGCAAAGACCGCGGGGGGTGGGCGAGTGAGCAGTGATTGATTAAAGGAATTTGAGTCATGAAAAACCGGACCAAGACCGCCACTCCGAAGCCACCCAATGGCGGCGCCATCCCGTCTCCGTCTCCGTCTACGAAAAAAGAAACATTCCCCATTGTTGGCATCGGTGCGTCCGCGGGCGGGCTGGCGGCGTTTGAAGCGTTCTTCTCTGGGATGCCGTCGGTCACCGACCAATTGGGCAAGTTCGCCGCAGGGCCGGGCATGGCGTTTGTGCTGGTGCAACATCTGGCCCCAGACCACGAGAGCATTCTCACCGACCTGGTCCGACGCTATACCCGCATGGAAGTGTTCGAAGTTGAGGATGGTATGGTGGTGCGCCCCAACTGCGCCTACATCATCCCGCCCAACCGCGACATGGCGTTTCTGAGCGGCAGGCTGCATTTGTTCGAGCCAGCCGCGCCGCGTGGCCAGCGGTTGCCGATTGATTTCTTCTTTCGCTCCCTGGCACAGGAGCAACACGAGCGGGCCATCGGGATCGTGCTCTCCGGCACCGGCAGCGACGGCACGCTCGGCATCCGGGCGATCAAGGGCGAGGGCGGCATGGTGATAGCCCAGACCCCCGGCTCCACAGAGTACGACGGGATGCCACGCAGCGCCTTGCTCACCGGTTTGGTGGATTACGAGCTGATCCCGAACGAGATGCCGGCCCAGCTCATCTCCTACGCCGAACACGCCTTCGGCAAACTCGAACCACGTTCGATCATCACCACGCCCAAGATCGAGAATTCGATGAGGAAGATTTTTTATCTGCTCCGTGACCAAACCGGCAACGACTTTTCCCAGTACAAGCCGAGTACGGTCCTCCGCCGCATTACCCGTCGCATGGCCGTT
>CAIVGD010000355.1 GCA_903905395.1 uncultured Verrucomicrobiota bacterium | reverse complement strand
CGAGAATCGTTCTTTCCCCACGTGCGCTGCGGGATGACTCTTCCGCTGCGCGCCCGATTTGTCTCTTGATCGCGCTGACCCATGTCTCCACGTCTCTGCTCGCCACCACCTCCCCGTCTTGCGGACTGCGGATGAGTTCCCCCGGTCCTCCTTGATTGGAAACGATCGCAGGCAAACCCGAGGCCAACGCCTCCAGCACTACGTTCCCATATGTGTCCGTGGTACTGGGAAAAATAAAAAGATCCGCCGATGCGTAGGCCTTGGATAACTCCACTCCATGAAGGACTCCGGTGAAGATTCCATGTGGAATTTTCTTCTTCAGTTCCGCCAGAAAAGGCCCCTCCCCCACCAAGGCAAAAGTTACACCGGAAGTTCTCGGCATCGCGGCAGCGATGCGGGCCAGAAACTCCAACTCCTTCTCCTTCGAAATCCGCCCGACATACAAAATAACTTTGCCCTTCGCTCCTCGTTTTTTCCAAAACTCAGGATCCCGGTGCCGCGTGGCAAAGGCATCGGTCTCCAGACCGCGGGGAAGAATTTTCAACTTTTCGGGGGCGAGCCCTTTCGCCACCCACCGTTCCAGATAGTTCTGGGAGTTCACATAGACCCGGTCCATCTGGCTGTAAAACCAGTGCATGTAGTTCCAGGCAATCCCCTCCATCAGAGGGTCGTCCTCGCTTAGGAATCGTGCGTACTGCGGAAAGTCGGTGTGATAAATTGCACTGGTACGCAACCCCAAAACCTTGGCCGCCATCAACCCGGCCAAGCCCATTGGGCCCGGAGTGCTGAGGATAAGCTCCGTGTACCCGCGCCGGGCCACGTGATCTACGAATTCAAGAATGGGGGGAAAGCTCAGCTTCTGCAGGTCATACTCCGGAATGGTGAATACACCCACCGGCTGAAAATTCACCACCCCCTCTTCGGGTTCCATCCCCGGACGGCTCGTCAAAATCGTCAGGTCTGCCCCGCTTTTCCGACCCGCCGCCGCCATCGTCCGAATCGTGCGCGCCACCCCGTTGACATCCTCCAGAGTGTCGGTGCACCAACCTTTGCGATGATTTTTCAGATGGAGCGGTTTTTTCCCAAGGAAATCAGTTGCCACCTCCCCCCACATCAATCGGTCGCTCTTCAGCGCATAAAAAGAGTAGAGATATGGCGCTGTGGCCAGACCCAGAGGAACCAATCCGGCCAGCGGTTCCAGTCCCCCCAAAATATCCCCTTTCTCCGCCTTATCCAGAAACCGGGTGACGATCCGAAACCCCACGTCATTCATAATTTTAGAGGCCAAGCGAAAACTTCTCCGTTCCGGTTCCTTCTCTTCCTCCAACACCGTTTGTAACTGTTGGCGGGTGGCAGGAAGGGATAGGTAAGCGGAGAGCTCCTTGTTCAGTCCCCCTTCCGGGGCTCGCCAGAATTCGAGGATCTTGCCGCTCGTCACCATCTCCACCGCGTAGCGGGCTTTTTCAAGGAAACTGATCTCCAGGGGATTTTCACCCGCGAGAAAGCGATTCACCACCTGCAGAAGCAGGGCCGAACCCCTGGGCGCCCGATGGCCCACCTTTTCCCGGATGAAATCAAACATGATATGAAACAGTCCGTTGACCAACTTGGAAGGATCTCCGCCCGGGCCGTGTACGATGCCCTCACCTGCCTCCATCCCCCGCAGGAACGAAGCCACATCCCGCGCCCCTGGAACCTCCGTCCAAACCCGACCTGCGTACAAACCACTGTGATCGTTGGATCCCCCCATGAAGGATTTTCGCCAAGGATCAGGTTGCAGTGGTTCCAGACCATGACGGGAGACCAGCTCGGCGACCTTCTTCTGGGTCAACGAGGCCAGGCAAGCAGCGGCAATCTCCTGTCCTGCCTGCGCCCGCAACCCGTTGACTTTTTCAAAAACACGAAAGAGCAGTATTAGTTTCTCAAAATGTTCCGGTTGTAATTTTCCATCAAGATTCAGAAGTGGATGAGCCACCGCGTGGACGATGCCCTCCCGGTTCAAAAACCCCGCAAGCTCGATAATATTGGGCCGCAGTTTTTCGACCTCGCCGAACTGGCGCTCGTCCAGATTCCAAGCCAGAAGATGAATCTTGCACTGGTCCCCAGGGAAGTAAGTGGTGATCTCGACCCCTGGAATGAATCCCTCCAATCCGCGCAGATCCCGGGCGGCACCCAGGGTGTTGTGATCCGTCAGGGTGACAAAATCGTGTCCCGCTAGACGGAGGAGTTCGTAGAGCTTCCGTGGCTCGGAAAGGCTGTCCGGGATTCCCAGTTTCCGCAAAATCCACTCGGATGGACGATCGGAATAACGGGAGTGGAGGTGGAGATCACATTTGGACATGTTCGGCGTAGGAAGTGCTACGATACCCACGCTGTGCCAGTTCTTCGAGCAAAACGCCCACTTGCCTGCGCACAAACGGAACTTCCAGATCCTGCGGATGCAGACTCAGCCGGACCAGATCCCGCCCGCCCAAAACCGATTTCCAGATGGGATGCCAGCCCCGGGCCAGCGCCCGCCTCCATCCCGATCGAAGACTGTAGGCCCCAGCCCATACCGTATCCTTCCGGCCATCCACGAGGCTCCTTACTTCCGTGAGCCGGCAGGTATAAGCGAATCCCCTATCCTTCACTACTTCCTCCAACGAATCCTCATAAAGCCAACCTGGCGCCACAAAACCGACTGCCGACCATCCTTGTCGTTTCCAAATATCCCGTGCTCGGTCGATCCGCCGAGCCGCCTCGGTTGGGTCCAAGCGGATAAACTCGGCCTCCTGATTCGTATAAAACTTCGTCGCCCACCACGGCCCAGGCGGCAATCCGCGGCGGTCGTGGTAGTACCCGTGAACTGCCAAGTCATGCCCATCCTTTTGCCAACGATGTAGGACCGCCAAGCTCTTTGGAGAGGCTTCGATCGATTTTTCGTGATGGTATTCTGGGACGACCAAAACCGAGGCGTGACCGGGACATCGCGAAAGACAGAATTTCATCTGCTCCTCAATCCGACTCAGGCTTCCGGGGTGGCAGTCATGCAGGGACAGGAGAAGTTTGCGTCCCTCTTTCGTTCGGATGCTTTTCCTTGGAGAAGTCCGATCCTTCACAGCGCAAGGGGATGTTTGAGCAGGTTCGTAGATTACGGTGCAAAGAAAGACCGGTTCAGCGTGATGCTCGCGATATTTCGTCACTTCGCTCCGATGCGTCACCCGGAAACCGTAGTGGGCGAACATTCGTTCCCCTCTCCGATCCCCCTTGGTCACCACCTGTCCATAAACGCACGACTCCCGCAGTTCAGCCATTTGTCCGAGGAAGGCGTCAAATAACAATCGTCCTCCCGCCTGCCCGCGCGCTTCCGGAAGGAGATTGATATGAAAATGAACCCCATGAGAGGGGGCTGGCGGGGTTTCCTTTCTTCCGCGAAAGAGCAACCAAAACAGGTACTTTCGACTCTCGGCCTTGTAGGTAAAAAGAAAACCGATCACTGCCCGCGCCAACCATTTCGGGAAATGCCGCCGCAGGTAGGCGCGATGCGTGCGGGCATTCCTGGAGCTCAAAACATAGCCCAAAATTTCCCCCTTCGCCCCTTCCCAGACCCAGCAACATTCCGGCTCCGCATCGGTATAGGGAGCGGTCAGAAAATCCGCGAAAAGATCCCGGTCTTGAATAACAGGGTCGATCGGATTCCCCAAAAAACCCGTATCGGCACAGACCTGCCGGACCCCAGGTCGGTCCTTCGGTTGATAGAGGCGGACGATGGGGCTGGGCTTGGACTTACTCGCAGGATTCATAAATCTTCATCTGTCTGGCAAAGGTCTTCTCCCAGCTGAAATGTGCCAAAACATACCGGGCCGCCTTATCCCGGCTCGCTTGGCTCAAGGAGGCCAACCTCCGGACAACCGCCTCGGCCAATGCCGTCGAACCTATTTCCACCGGCCAATCCGTCAGATCCGCCGCCTGCTCCTCCATCGCTCCCCCGCGGAATGCCACCGCTGGAAGTCCGCACGCCTGTGCTTCCAAAAGCACCAACCCGAATGTTTCCCACCGACCCGGATGAATCAAAAGATCCGCCGCCTGATACCACTCTGCGAGATCCTCGGGATGCTTGATATACGGAATCCGGCGCACCCGCGGATGATTCCGGATGTATCGCTCCACCACCTCCTTCATTTGGCCATCTCCCACCATGACCCCCACCCATTTCGATGGGTGCAACTTTTCGATTTTTTTCCAAGTCCGCAAAAGGAGGGCCGTGTCCTTGTCCGGAGAAAACCGGCCCACGTAAAGTACGACAGGTTGATCCTCCGGTAGTCCCAGTTTCTTTCGAATCTCCACCCTTGCCCGATCCGACACAGGCCGAAAGATTGCCGTGTTAACCCCGAGAGGTAGATGGATCAAACGCGGGACCGCCCATCCACGTAAGACTCGGACTAAATGATGGCTCGCGACAAAGACCCCCTTCCCCGGCAGGGCGAGATTACGGAGATAATCCCCAGCCAACTGCTCGGTCACCGCCCGTGCCCAGGTTCCCGCAAACTTCAGAACCGTCCGCAGGATCGCGTCTGGAAAATGGGAATGATAAAACATGTAAAAGTGTGACCCTCGGCGGTTGGCCCAATTTCTCGCCACCATCGCCGCATGATAGGGATCCCCAGCTTCCACGATGGTCGGTTGTTCCTGATAAAGGATCCGCAAAAGGGCCGGCAAATCCATCATCCATCGGTATCGAGAGGTCGCATTCACCATCGGCCCCTTCACCGTCCAGATTTGGGTTCGGCCTGCTTCCACCTGTTCAGTCCGTTCCCCTGGCACAATCAACAGATGTTCGTGAGAGGTGTGATTCCGGATAAACTCTCTCTTGGCCAGGAGGTAGGAGCGTACCCCACCCCCCCTCGGCGAGTACATTTGGGTCAGATCACAGATTTTCATGGAATGGGCACTGGATTATGCTCCTAACTCTGCTAAAGAGGAAGTCTATGAGGCGGAACGATTTTCTACGACTACTCGCCATGGCCGGAGCCGGCTTGGCTACCCCCGCCTTTGCCCAGCCTGGCCCCAACGTTCTGGAGGGGGAGTGCGAGGTAAATCCCCACTTCATCAACAGCGGACCGGGTTTTGGCAACCGCTTGGCTCTCACCTTCGACGACGGCCCCACCCCGGGCGTAACCGAACGGATCCTCGCCGAACTCTCCAAATATAATCTCCACGCCACCTTTTTCCTCCTCGGCTCCAAGGTCGATGCCTCCCCGCAGTTGGCCCGTCGTCTCGTGGACGAAGGACACGATGTGGGAAACCATTCCTACAATCATCCCCGCCTCGCCGGAATGTCCGACTCGGCCGTGGAACGCGAGCTTATCCGCACACAAGAATCGATTACGAATGCCTGCGGAGTCACTCCAGTCTGGTTCCGACCACCCTACGGTGCCTTCCATCGCGAGCAGGGCCCCCTGGCCTCCAAGCTGGGCCTCGGAGTGGCCTACTGGTCCGTCGATCCGAGGGACTGGTCTCAACCCGGCAGCCAGACCATTGCCCAGCGTGTTCTTTCAGCCAGTCAACCCGGCTCCATTATTCTTTTGCACGATCTGCATCCCCAGACCGCAGATGCAGTTCCCATGATTTTCAGTGGTTTGATCGACCGGGCTTTCACGGCAACCCCTTTTCATAACTTCGTCGGCCAACCTTACGTCTGATTGACCTGAAGTCAGAAAAGCTGAGAGTTGAGGGCTCAGGTAGCGGCGATGTCTCCGAGGCCGCGGAAGACCGCGAGTTTAAGTTGAAGTCAGAGGGGAGGCGGCGGAAGCCGCCCGTGTGAATGGTGATTAGGGATTGGTGATTGGGGAGGAACAGAGGCCGGGGGGATTTTGGATGTTTAATTTTTTCCCGCGGTCGCGGGACGCAGACGCGCCGTTGGCGCTGATTTTCCAGCACCCCGCAGGGGCGCAGACATATTTTATACGAACAACCGGCAGCTCGCGCAGCCGGCTAATCTCTTTCACCCCTCCGGGGTTGGTGAGCAGGCCCGGAGGG
>CAIVGD010000354.1 GCA_903905395.1 uncultured Verrucomicrobiota bacterium | reverse complement strand
CTCAAAAAAGACGAAGACACTCAGAGCCGCAAGTCCGGCTAGGAGATAGAAGATGTAAGCCTGCAAGCGGCCTTGCTGGAGGCCAAGCGCGGAGTGGGACAAGCGGGTGATGATCGCGCCCGCAGGGGCGACCCAACGTTCCAGCACGGTTTCCGGAACACGCTCCAAGCGGAGAGAACTGGACGGAAAGGGACCGCGCGGACGACTAAATTGGCGCTCGGGCAGGAATATCCAAAAAAACCAGCCGGTTGCAATTCCCGCAAACGAACCGCTGGTGTATTGCATTCTCACCGTGGGTTTTTGGTAACCGCAATCCCATGTGAGATCCCGCCGCAAGCCGTTGGCACGGGATTGATTCCAGAGCCAGAAACCCGCCGCCGCCATCAGACCCGCCAGCACAAATTGGGCCGGACCGAGCGTAAAAAATGGTGTTTCGGAAATCGCCCAAGCGGGATCCCAGGACCCGATCGCGTGAGCAATGGCGGGCCAGAGCAATCCGGGTGCGACTCCGATGACGATGCATGCCGTAGCCAACACGCCCATCGGCGCCAGCAACCCCACACGTCCTTCATGAGCATGGGCCGCAGCCTTCGTGCGCGATGCCCCAAGAAAAATCATCCCCCCCGCTTTGATGAAAACGCCAAGCGCCAGCGCCCCTGACATTGCGAGCAGGATCGCGGCTGGCAGGACGGCCCATGCGAAGCCCGCCCGCGTGGTGGCCGCATCGAAGAGACCTAGATAAATAAGCCATTCACTGACAAATCCGTTGAGCGGAGGAAGGACGGAACCGGCGACAGCTCCCAGAGCAAAGAGTCCGGCTGTCCAAGGCATCGCCCGCCAAAGTCCGCCCAACCGACTCATTTCCCGTGTGCCGGTTGCGTGGCAGACGGACCCAGCCCCAAAAAAAAGCAGGGATTTAAAGAGGCCGTGGTTCCATATGTGCAAAAATCCGCCTGCCAGTGCCAGCTGACCCCAAACAGCATTTCCGTGCGTCCTCGCCAACAGCGCCGCACCAAGCCCGATCAGAATCACACCGATGTTCTCTACTGAGGAGTAGGCCAGCAGACGCTTGATGTCGTTTTGAGCCATTGCGAAGGCGATTCCTAGAATCGCACTCACAGCGCCGAGCCCGATCACGACATAGCCCACATGGGCCGGCATGGGCAACCACCCGCTAAAACGCACGATCCCGTAAACTCCCATCTTGATGGCCACCCCGGACATCATCGCCGAGACATGGCTGGGCGCGTTGGCGTGGGCGGACGGCAGCCAGATATGGCACGGAAAAAATCCGGCTTTCATGCCGAACCCGAAAAGCGCCAGCCAGAAAAGCGGGGCCGGGACATCCCTCATCGGGCCGAGATCCCAGGTCCCCGTGTGCGTGGCCAGCAAGGCGAAGAAGGCAAAGAGCGCGAGCGTGCCCACATGGGAGGCCGCGAGATAGATCCATCCCGCTTTCCGCACTTCGGGTCGGCGCTTGTCGAGTGTGATGAGAAAATATCCGCACAGCGCAAACGCCTCCCAAGCCATAAGAAAATGAAGTCCGTTGGAAATCATAAGCACGAGGCCCATGCACAGAACCAACGCATTCCACCAAATCCGGCCGCGAACCGCCAAAGCCGGATCATCCGACCCGTATTCACGGGCATACACAGCCCCGGCACCCCCGATGACGCTGACCAGAACGAGGAAGAGGGCGCTCACTCCATCGAGGCGCAGATGCACCCGCTCCCCACCCAGCACCAAGGCGCTCGTCCACTCCCAGTCGTTCGGACCCAGCAGAAGTGTCAGCGCCGCTACAAGACCCGCGAGAGTTCCCGCCATTGTGAAGGCGAACGAGGTTCGAGCCGACCATGCCGCGACGCCCATGCCGGCCAACAAACAAACCGCCGCAAAAAACAGCATCCAGATCATGCCTGCCCTCTGATCTTGCCTGTCGCATCAAACTCGGCGAACGCTTGGTATGTTTTCTCGTCATCTGCTCCCCTGCTCACGAGTTCGCTCAGCGGTCCGCCGACCAGCAGGCGGCTGAGACGGCCCAGCAGTTCGAGATGAAAACGGGCGGAGGGTGCGATAAAAAAAAGAAGCATGCTGACGGGCACGTCATCCACTTGCGGTTCGGTAAAGACGAGTGGCTCGCGTAACAGGATCATCGCCACAGTTCCAGACTCGCGCCCCAGCGAGATACGGGTGGAAGGATGAGGAAGCGCAAAGCCTCCGCCAACTGGAGCGATGGTCATTCCGCCTTTTGCCCCCAGCCGCTGGGCCAACATTTTCCCCACGGAAGTTGTGACACCCGGCAACGCGCCGACCACCTTCTCCACAACTTCGAAAACACCGTCCGCAGGGACATCGCGCCAGATTCCACCCGCACGGAGTAAGGGCTCCAAGTGGAGTCCTCCCTCCAGCGTGCCCGCCTCGGGAGCGAGAAAGCCGGCCTTCGTTGCCAGTCCGCGCGTGGCGGCCCATTGCGCAACCTGCGCCCGATCAAAAAGCAGGCGCCCGCGGTCTGGGGTGTGGGGCAACCCCTCGTATCGGACCCAGCCATCAATGACTTTTTCCGAAACTCCGAACGACTCTGCCAATTGGATAAGATTTAAAAACATCTGGATTGTTTCATCGTTGCCCTCCTACCAGCACCAGTGCCGACAGGGCAGCTAGGCCGATGAGAAGGTAAAGGAGATAAGCTTGCACGGTTCCGTGTTGGATACGCCCTGCCGCCATG
>CAIVGD010000353.1 GCA_903905395.1 uncultured Verrucomicrobiota bacterium | reverse complement strand
CGATTTGGATTTCGTCCCGATCGGAGGATCGGGCGCGAATTTTAGCGCACGAGTTGGGGGGGGGAGTGCTCCCCTGGGAGTCGTGGCAACAAGCGGTAGAGTCAGCAGTTGTGGTGGTTTCCGCTCTCGCGGGCGGAGAATTGCCGTGGGTAAAGAGGGTTACTTCGGCGGGTCCTGAACTCCTTGTTGATTTAGGAGTGCCCCGGACATTGACCGAGGTTCGGCGCGCCTATCCCAACGCCAAGTGGGTGGACTTGGAGGAGTTGGCCCAAAAAAGCGAAATTCACCAAGAGGCTTTGGGATCGATTCACCGGGCCGAGGAAGTCTTGCGCACCCACGAAATACTTTTCGCGATGGGGAAACAGAGAGAGACCGAAGCAACCACGGTCATGTGAGGATGAGGTACCGATTGGGGACAAGGGGGAGTCGGCTGGCTCTTTGGCAGGCGAACAGGGTCGCGAGTCTTTTGCGCAAAACAGAACCCTCGGTGGATGTAGCGATTATCGAGATTACGACATCAGGCGATGCGCGATCAGAATATGGGGATGAGTTACCCGAAGGAGTAGGTGAGTTTAGTTCGGAGTTGGAAAAGGAGCTCGTCGCGGGGCGGATAGATCTGGCAGTCCACAGTGCCAAGGATGTGCCCACCTGCCTTCCAAGCGGGCTGGTCTTGGCGGCATTTCCAGAGCGGGCTGATGCGCGGGATGCGGTGCTACGAAGAAAAGATGCGGAACCCACGCCCTATGTCGGTTGTCGAATCGGTACGGGTAGCCCGAGGCGTTCTCTTTTATGGAGGGAGCGGTGGCCGGGAACTGAAATCCTGGGAATTCGTGGAAACGTGGATCGACGGATGGCGAGGTTGGTTTCCGAAAAAGATTGGTGGGGAATTCTTTTGGCCTGCGCGGGGATTGATCGTTTGGGAGGGGTGACGGAAGGATTGGTAATGGAAAGGTTGGATCCGGAGTGGATGGTGCCTGCTCCGGGTCAGGGCGCACTGGCGGTGGAGTGTCGTGAACGGGATCACGCGCTTCTTGAGATCCTGAATACGATTAATGATGTCGGTGTGCAAAGTTGTATAACGGCGGAAAAAAGCTTTTTGAAAAGATGGGGCGGCGGGTGTTCGGAATCTTTGGGGGCCTATGCGCAGTTGGGGAGTGACGGTTTTTTAGCCTTGGCGGTGGCGGTGGCTGGAAAAACAGGGCAGGTGTTAAGAGGAAAGAGCGTGGCCACCGCAGGAGAAGCTGAACGGATGGGGCGGGAATTGGCGGAGAAGATAAAAGGTGAGTAAGAAGGTGAATGTGTGGTTTGTGGGGGCGGGGCCGGGTCATCCGGGGTTGATGACGGTGCGGGGGCGGGATATTTTATCGAGGGCGGATGTCGTTCTTTATGACCGCTTGGTGAATCCCGGAATTCTGACTTGGGCACCTTCCTGGGCAAAACTTATAGATTCCGGCAAAACGCCGGGAGGGGAGCAGATGGAACAGCAGGAAATTCACCGTCTTTTAGTCCGGTACGCCAGGAAAGGGATGCGGGTGGTGCGCCTGAAGGGGGGAGATCCTTTTGTTTTTGGACGAGGAGGAGAAGAGGCCGAGTTTTTGACAAAGGCAAAAATCGCTTACGAAGTGGTACCAGGAGTGACGGCGGGGATAGCTGGGCCGGCGTTTGCGGGAATTCCCGTTACGCATCGTGGAGTGAGCACAGAGGTCATTTTTCGGATTGGGGCGCGCGCGGAGAGATCGGTCTGTGGAAAAACCTTGGTTGGATACATGGCGGTGGAGGGGCTGGCTGAGTTTTTGAAACGCGCGACAGAACTGGGTTTCTCGAAAAAGACGCCAGCCGGACTGGTTGGACGCGGTACTTGTCGAGGGCAGAGAGTCGTGATCGGAACCGTGGCGGATTTAGCCGCCAAGTCCAAACAGGATGGAGTCACCGCGCCGGCCGTCGTGGTGGTGGGTCCAGTAGTGGCACTGCGCAAAAAACTGGCTTGGTGGGAAAAGCGGCCGCTTGCCGGAAAGAGGATTGTTCTGACGGTGAGCGCGAATCTGGGAAAAGGTTGGCGGGAGGTTTTTGAGGAGCAGGGGGCAGAAGTGTGGGAGTTGCCGATGACTCGAATTCAATCCGTCCCGCCCCGGATGAACACGGTGACAATGATACGCGCAGCGGATTGGTTGGTTTTCACAAGTGCGGCGGGGGTGCGTGCTTTTCCAAGAGCGGTGTGTGACATGCGGAATATCTTTGGAAAGAAGATTGCGGTCGTGGGGCACTCGACCGCGGAAGTTCTCCGCTCCATCGGGCTGCGTGCGGATTGGGTGGGCCATGGGCCTGGTTCCCAGGCATTGGCGCAATCTTGGCCTGGTAAAAAGACCGAACGAGTCCTGCGCTTAACTGGAAATGTCGAGGACGGAGAATTAAGGAGGGGGTTGCAAAAAAAGGGGGTCAAGGTGCTGAGTTGTGTGATTTATCGGAACGTGGGCCCCAATAATGTACCGAGGCCGGTTTTGCGGGCGTTGAGAAAAGAGGGAGCAGATTGGGTGGTGTTCGCGAGCGGGACAGCAGCGGAGCGATTTCGACGGCTGATACCCAAATGGAAAAAGGGAAAGCCGAAGGCAGCGGTGATTGGTCCGGCGACGGCCAAGGAAGCTAGGAGGCAGGGTTGGAAAGTGGCGGCGGAATCGAAAGAGGCCTCGGTGGCTGGGGTTTTGCGTGCGATGCTGAAAGCTGAAAGTAATAAATGAACAGTCCCGCTGAAGAAACGATGGAGGAAGGGCATCTGGCTCTCGCGATGGGGGAAATGGCGAATGCGGCGGTGCATTATCGGAAGGCGACCACCCTTGACTCCGAGCATTCGGATGCATGGCAAT